>JAHIUG010000068.1 GCA_018817245.1 Patescibacteria group bacterium
GTTCTGCCATCTGTTACTTATATTCGCAGATGACGCTCATGCTGCATGCGACTTTTTATCGCTATCAGCATCGAAACCACAATCGTGATTATGAGTTCAATGCTGCGCTGGAGGAGAACTCTAGGTTCTCGACTCCAGCAATCTAAGTTAGGAAAGATCAGGCTGCGACGTCGTCGCGAAGCGTCTCGCGAGACCAGCGGCGGTTGCGTGCTTGCTGACCGCTGTTACGCGAGGCTACGCGCACCCACTCCCGCCTGAATTCGATATAGAACCAGTCGTTTGTCCTTCTGATAGGGGGGCATTGCTCCCTATCCAGACGAGCCTCCTCATCCAGATACTGGGTGGAGCTCTCGGCGCGCCTGACGTTGAGCTCCGGCGTTCGCCGATGCTCATGGATTTCATCCGCACTCACGCCGTGAGCTCGGACAAATTGTTCTGCCTTATGAGAAGGCTGAACAACAGCCACACCGTTTTTGATTAAAATGCAAAGATCCATCTCACCTCGTGTTGATTGAAATTTTCGTTCATCTACCAGGATGTAGAGGGGACAGGTTTGAGCCGAAGCTCGTCGTGTCCATAACTGTCTACCTATCATGCATACTCAGTCGAAACCGAGTTTTGATGACTTCAACAGTCGACCTGGTCGGTACCCATGTTTGGGCCGAGCCAAGGCTTCCTCCTCCACGTCTTGTAAGACAAACAAAAAGAGACCAGAATTGGCCTCGATTTTAGAGCTCTTGCGACCTCATCTGATCCATTACTTACAAAAATATAATACTGTTCAAGTTTTGTCAGATGGGCCTCGATTCTCCTCAATCGAAGCTATATCTATAGTTTAAAGGTACTACTCAACCTATCTTCCAAAATGTCCTTATTCATTCCAGAACAAGATAATATAACACATAATGAGGATTTTGTCAAGGGGGGTTGGCAAATAAGCTTCGCTAGGTTAAGCCAAGAATAAGCCATGATTCTTTGCTAGGTTAAGCCAAATATCCAAAAAGCCTTTGTTTAAAAGGTTTTTTATATTTTCTTAATGAGTTTATCCATCTGAATGCGTCCTATTCATACTCCATCATTCGCTCATTCGCGCGAATGAGGGTAATGAGATTTATGCCAAAATGGGTTGACAATTGGGCATTATCTTTATTCAATCACCAATTTTCAATTTTCTGGTATCTGCCGCCGGACCTCGAACTACGGACGAGGGGCTATAAACGCTAGTTTGACAGCTTTTCCAGCTTGTGGCATTATCACGCGCATGAGTCCGTTGAAGGAGTCAATTTTTGGCCCAATGATCAACTTTTTTTCAATAACCGATCAAACTTAACCCATCGATAATAGTATTTCGGTGGGTTTTGTTGTATTCCCGTAAAATGGGAGGCCAAATCCAAATAGCAACTTTACATAATTTAAAAAGACATTTCTTTTCTCGCCGTCGCCTTGTAACCCCGGCCGTTAGGTCCCAACGACAAAGGTCCGCGCGTGGATTGGAACGTGTCTTAAAAACAGACAACAATGTCTAAAATATTCAGACGCCAACCTATAAAAGTGGATGAGCGTCGTTATTTCACGGCTCTCCATGATGCTACGGCTCTGCCCGATTTAATCGAAGTGCAAAAGCATAGCTACAACTGGTTTTTAAAAGAGGGGATAAAGGATCTCTTTAACGAGCTGTCGCCTGTCAAAGACTTTATTGGTCGAGATCTGGAACTTTGGTTCACCGGATACTTTTTTGATGAACCTAAATTTGATGAAAAAACTTCCAAGGCCAAGAAAGTTAATTACGAGGCACCGCTTAGAGTTACAACTAAATTGACCAACAAGCGCACAGGAGAATCACATGAGCAGGAAGTGTACTTGGGCGATCTTCCGGTCATGACTGACCGCGGTACCTTTATCATTAATGGTATTGAGCGTGTTGTTGTCTCACAGTTGGTACGTTCAGCCGGTGCGTTTTTTACAGCTGAGGTAACACGGGGTCGTCGTTACTACGGGGCAAAAGTCATTCCTAATCGCGGAGCGTGGTTGGAGTTTGAAACTGATTCCAAAAATGTTATTTGGGTAAAAATCGATCGAAAGCGCAAGGTGGCTTGTACATCTTTATTGCGCGCTTTTGGATATGCGGATGATGAAGAGTTAAGAGCCCTCTTTAAAGAAGTGGATGTTCATCCATTGAACAATTATACAGATGCTACTCTGGCAAAGGATTTGGCGAGCAATGAAGATGAGGGATTGATCGAGGTCTATAAGCGCATTCGTCCTGGTGATTTGGCGACCGCAGACAATGCCAAGTCATTGATCCATGCCATGTTCTTTAATTTTGATCGTTATGATTTGGGACAGGTTGGACGTTACAAGTTTTTGCAGCGCTTTGGAACTGAAATGGATATTAAGGATAACAAAGATGTTTCAGAGATTTCAAAAGAGGAAAACAGAATTTTAACAAAAGAGGATTTGGTTAAAATTATTTGCGAAATTATTCGCCTGAACAACACGCAGGAAGAACCGGATGACGTGGATCACCTTGGAAACAGAAGAGTTCGAGCTGTTGGTGAGTTGGCGCAGGGACGATTTCGTATCGGTTTGGCTCGCATGGAACGAATTGTGAAAGATCGAATGTCCACTCAGGATATTTCAACCATCAAGCCGGCAAAGTTGATTAATGCGCGACCTGTGATCGGCGCGATTCGCGAATTCTTTATGAGCTCGCAGCTTTCGCAGTTCATGGATCAGACTAATCCATTGTCTGAGCTTGAACACAAACGCCGCTTATCAGCCATGGGTCCAGGTGGTTTGTCTCGTGAGCGCGCGGGCTTTGATGTTCGTGACGTGCACAGAACTCACTATGGGAGAATCTGTCCTATTGCCTCACCAGAAGGTCCGAACATTGGTTTGGTGGGTCACTTATCTTGCTACGCACGAATTAATGATTTCGGTTTTATCGAAACTCCATATCGCAAAGTTAAGAACTGGGCAAAAAATGACGGAAAAGATGTGATAGATGAAACATTGCGCGTTGATTTGAGAGATGGTGCGGGAAATGTAATTGCCACAGCCGGCACTGAAGTGAAAAAGGATTTGGCCGAGGAGATAAAGAATCTTCCAATGCCGAAGATCCCTATTGTTCCGCGTGTTTTAAATAAGATTGTTTTCTTAAACGCGTTTACCGAAGAGCGTGGGACAACGGCACCTGCCACAACTCCGGTTGGAAAAGACGGACGCTTTTTGGTTGAAAAAGCCAGCGCCAGAAAGAACGGTGAGCCAACAATGGTTGATGTGCATGAGATTGATTATGTGGATGTATCTTCCAAACAGATTTTGTCTGTTGGTACATCTTTGATTCCATTCGTTGAGCATGACGATGGTCAGCGCGCGTTGATGGGCACGAACATGCAGCGCCAAGCTGTGCCGTGTATTAAACCTGATGCGCCGATTGTAGGAACAGGAGTAGAAAGACGAGCGGCAGTTGATGCAGGGGTTGTTATTTTATCGCCCGAAGATTCTGTGGTTACGTCAATCTCCGGAGATCATGTAGAACTTAAAACTGAAAACGGTGACATCCGACGTTATGATCTTGTTAAATTTCAGCGTTCAAACAGCTCAACCTGTCTTAACCAGCACGCCAGAGTTTCCAAAGGACAGAAGGTAATGGCAGGGGAGGCATTGATTGATGGAGCCGGTTGTCAAAAAGGTGAATTGGCATTGGGTCAGAATTTACTTTGTGCTTTCTTGTCATGGGACGGGTACAATTATGAGGATGCCATAATTTTGTCAGAGCGCTTGGTTCATTATGATAGATTCACTTCAATTCATATTGAACATTATCCAATAGACGTACGTGATACCAAGTTGGGTCCGGAAGTCGTTACATCAGACATTCCAAATGTATCAGAAGAGAAGTTGAAAAATCTTGATGATCAGGGAGTTGTGCGAATTGGCGCTGAAGTTAAGTCCGGAGATATTCTTGTCGGTAAGATTACTCCAAAAGGTGAAACTGATTTATCAGCTGAAGAAAAGTTATTGCGCGCAATTTTTGGTGAGAAAGCGCGAGATGTTCGTGACTCATCATTGTATTTGCAGCATGGAGCGCATGGCAAAGTTGTCGGTATCACAATCTTTTCGCGTGAGGCCGGTGATAAATTACAACCGGGAGTTATTAAGCAGATTGTAGTTGCGGTGGCTGATCTTCGAAAGGTACAGGTTGGAGACAAGCTAGCCGGACGACACGGTAATAAAGGCGTTATCTCAAAGATTGTGCCGGTTGCAGACATGCCATTTTTGGAAGATGGAACATCAGTTGACATAATTCTGTCTCCGCTCGGTGTTGTTTCTCGTATGAACCTGGGACAGATTTTGGAGACTCACTTGGGGTTGGCTGCCAATGCATTGGGCTATACGGTTGCTACGCCGGTTTTTGATGGAGTGCCGGAAAAAATTATTCGTGAAGAGCTTAAAAGCGCGGGCTTTCCAGAAGATGGAAAGATCACGGTTCATGACGGACGAACAGGAGAGGCTTATGATCACAAACCGACTGTTGGCTATATCTACATGTTGAAACTTAATCACATGGTAGAAGACAAGATTCATCAACGCTCCATTGGACCTTATTCTTTGATTACGCAGCAGCCTCTCGGAGGAAAAGCTCAATCAGGAGGGCAGCGTTTTGGAGAAATGGAAGTATGGGCGTTGGAAGCTTATGGTGCCGCGCACATGCTGCAGGAAATTTTGACAATCAAATCAGACGATGTTCCAGGTCGCTCCAAAGCCTACGAATCAATTATCAAAGGCGAACCGATTCGCAAAGTTAACGTTCCTGAATCATTCAATGTTTTAGTGCGTGAGCTTAAGGGTCTTGCGCTTGATGTGGAATTGCTGAACAAGGGAAACAGAATTGAAGAAAGCGGATCGCGCTCAGAACGCTCCAGACCACAAACATCTTTAACTAACAGTTCGGGAGATAACGGATGGGGACCATCTAAAGAATAACTTCTAAATTTATGCCTTTTTTCCAAACAGAAAGTGTAAAGACAACGGATTTCAATGCGATCCGTCTCAAGCTGGCATCGCCGGAAGTCATTCGCGGTTGGTCTTATGGTGAGGTGACGAAGCCGGAGACAATTAACTACAGAACGCAAAAGCCGGAAAAATTCGGTTTGTTTGCAGAAGAAATTTTCGGTCCATCAAAAGATTGGGAGTGTTACTGCGGTAAGTATAAAAAGATTCGTTATAAAGGAATTGTTTGTGACAAGTGCGGAGTTGAAGTGACTCACTCGTTGGTGCGTCGTGAACGCATGGGTCATATTGAATTAGCAACTCCGGTTTCACACATTTGGTTTTTGCGAGGCGTTCCTTCGCGCATTGGAACGGTTTTAGATCTTTCAGTTCAATCTTTGGAAAAAATAATTTATTTCGCTTCTTTCATCATCACTGATGTGAATGAAGATTTTAAGAAAGAAGTTATAGAGCAGATCAGGACTGAATATAAGAGCAAACGCAAAGCCATTGATTCCGAACATAAGCGAGAAATTGAAGTTGCAAATAAAAAAGCGGAAGAAGAAAAACAGGGAAAGAAAGTTCACGAAGAAGCGCTTGATCGGATTGAGGGAGAAAAAAAACGAAGACTTGAGGAGTTGGATGAAGATCTTTCAAGTTCAGAAAAGGAGCTTAAGGAATTAAAGCCGTTGAAGATATTGAGTGAGAACGAGTATCACGAATATTCGCTTAAATACGGTCATGTTTTTGAGGCTAAAATTGGGGCGGAAGCCATAAATGACTTGCTCCAAAAGATTGATGTAGATGCTACTATTGATGTGTTGTTAGTTGAATATGAAGGAGCTTCAGAAGCGAAGCGAGATCGTATAATTCGACGTCTTAAAGTATTAAAATCTTTATCTCAAACCAAGATTGAACCTCATTGGATGATTCTTAAAGTTGTTCCGATCATTCCCCCTGACTTGCGTCCAATGGTCGCTCTTGATGGTGGGCGTTTCGCGACTTCTGACCTGAATGATTTGTATCGTCGAGTTATTAATCGTAATAATCGTCTAAAGCGTTTGATGGAGCTTAACGCACCTGAAGTTATCACACGTAACGAAAAACGAATGTTACAAGAAGCTGTTGATGCTTTGATTGATAACAGCGCGCGTCACTCGAAAACTGTTATCGCGGCTACCGGCAGAAAACGACAATTAAAATCACTTGCTGATATTTTGAAAGGTAAGCAGGGACGTTTTCGTCAAAACCTATTGGGTAAACGTATCGACTATTCGGGACGTTCGGTTATTGTTGTGGGTCCGACTCTAAAGTTTCATCAGTGTGGATTGCCGAAGATAATGGCGCTTGAATTGTTCCGACCATTTATAATTTCGCAATTAATAAAACGAGAGCTGGTTCATAATATTCGTTCAGCCAATCGCTTTATTGAATCTGATCATCCGGAGGTGTGGGACATTCTGGAAAAAATAGCAGAAGACGCTGTAGTTCTATTGAACCGAGCTCCGACTCTGCACCGTTTGGGCATCCAGGGTTTTCAGCCAAAACTTATTGAGGGCAAGGCTATCCAAATTCATCCCATGGTATGTCCGGCATTTAACGCGGACTTTGACGGAGACCAAATGGCCGTGCATGTACCTTTAACTGAAGAGGCACAGGAAGAAGCTCGCAACATGATGCTTTCAACCAAGAATTTGCTCAAGCCGGCAACCGGTCAGCCTGTTGCAAAACCGGATAAAGATATTGCATGGGGTTGTTATTACATGACGACGTTAGTTGAACCGGCAGACGGAAATATAAAAGTATTTTCAAATCCGCAGGAAGCAATTTACATTTATCAGTTAGGAAAACTGGACATCCGAGAAAAGATCAAAATGCGTCTAACTCCCGGTTCAGAAATAATTGAAACAAATGTTGGTAGAGTAATTGTAAACAAACTCTTTCCTGACGAAATTGGTTTCCGTAACGAGACAGTCGGCACAAAAGAACTCGGTGAAATAACCAAGATATGTCTTGAGATCAACGGATTTGAGAGAGCAGCGCGATTTTTGGACGAAGTTAAGGATCTTGGTTTCGCTTATATCACGAGATCCGGATTCTCTTATGGAATGGGCGACTTGCCGGACTTGAATTCCAAGTATGCTTTATTAGATGAAGGAGCGAATAAAGTAGAAGTTATTGACCAGCAATATAAAGATGGTTTGTTAACCAAAAGAGAACGCTACACGCAAATCATCAGAGTTTGGACTGATATCAAAGATCGCATCCAAAAATTATCAAAGGAATCTTTGGACAAGATTGGCACGGTTTTCTCGATGATCGACTCCGGAGCGCGTGGCTCTGTAGGACAGCTGACCAACGTTATTGGAATGAAGGGACTCGTGGCTAACCCGGCTGGTGATATTATCGAGCTTCCGATTAAATCATCTCTTAGAGAAGGTCTGGACGTTCTGGAGTACTTTATCTCTTCTCACGGTACGCGAAAGGGTTTAACTGATACGGCTTTGAAAACCGCTAACGCCGGATATCTTACACGTCGACTTGTTGATGTCGCACAAGATGTAATTATCACTTCAGAAGATTGTGGTGATACAGATGGTGTGGTTTTGGAGAGCAAGGAGTGCGAAGACATCGGAGAGCCTCTTCTAACTCGTCTTTTGGGTCGCGTGTTAATGAAAGATATTAAGAACCCGGAAACAAACCGCGCGTTGATCAAAAAAGGCACGCTCATTACAGAGGAACATATTCGCAAGCTGGAAGCTTTGGAAAAGCCAATTGAAAATGCGCACGTGCGTTCAGTTCTCGCATGTAGAATGCGTTTAGGTCTATGTAGAAAATGTTATGGATACGATTTGGCTTATAACCAATTGGTTAAGATGGGAACTGCCGTAGGTATTATGGCAGCTCAGTCCATTGGTGAACCTGGAACACAGCTGACTATGCGTACGTTCCACACTGGTGGTGTTGCCGGAGTTGACATCACACAGGGTCTGCCACGTGTTGAAGAATTGTTTGAAGCCAGATCACCAAAACACAAAGCCGTGATTGCGGATGTGTCCGGTAAAGTGAGTATCGTTCAAGGTGAGCGACGCATGATCGAGACACCATCAGGTGAAAAAGTATTGGATACAGAGTCTGGTGGAAGATTCGCTCGTATCAGTCACATTGCAGTGCAAGAAGATTCACATACGATTGGATCAACAACCGATAAAGTTCAAGTCAAAGAAGGTGCCAAAGTAATGGAGGGTGATATATTGATAGTTAGAAAGAATGGCGATGAGATTTTGTCTGAACACGAAGGCACGGTAAAGTTAAAAAAGAACGCCGTGGTTGTGATTTGGGAAGGACCGGCAGAAAAAGAACTTCCACTACCAACCGGATACCAGATTTACGTCAAAGATGGGGACGAAGTGCAAGTCGGTGATCAGCTAACAGAAGGACATTTGGATCTTTTGCAGCTGTTCCGTGTGAAGGGTCGTGATGCTGTTATGAGATACTTGCTCCGCGAAGTACTTCACATTTATGCTTCTCAGGGACAGAGACTTAATGCTAAACATATTGAGATTATCGTTCGTCAAATGTTCTCACGATCCTATGTGAAGGTCGCGGGTGATACTAATTTGTTGCCCGGTGAGGTTGTTGAAAGAATGCGTGCGTTAACTGAGAACGAAAGAATTTTGGAAGCCGGTCAAGAGCAGGCTCAACTCGAAGATATGTTTATGGGGATAACGAAAGTGTCATTGACCACTGAGTCATTCCTATCTGCCGCATCATTTCAAGAGACTGCACGCGTGCTTATTAACGCGGCGGTTACCGGTAAAGTAGATAATCTTCTTGGACTCAAAGAGAATGTGATCATCGGTCGTCTAATTCCGGCCGGAACCGGATTTGGTGCCTATGATGAAAAAGAAAAAATAGAAGAGGTGGTTAAGGAGCCTGAAGAGGAGCAAGCAGAGGAGACAGAAGCTAAGTAGATACAGAAAACCCGTCGAGTGAATCTCGGCGGGTTTTTTGGAGAGAGTAAACTTGAAGTATCAATGGGCTTCAAGTTTTAGGAAGCACGTGACCGGCAAGGCTTCCTCTTGTCTGATTCGATCTTGGTCGAATCATCTGCCGATGTCAGCTTAGTCCCCGTATTAATGATAAACTGCGCTCATCGGTGTTTAGAGGCTACCATTTTTTTGCCCTTTTGTCAACCCCCGAATGTTCATATAAGATAAAACTATTCCAACTTCCAGCTTCTAACTTCCAACTTCTAACTTCCAAATAAATGTCCGGTCACTCTAAATGGAGTAAGGTAAAACAATTTAAAGGCGCTATTGATGCCAGGCGTTCTGCTTCGTTTACCAAATTGGCGAGAGAGATAACAATTGCGGTGCGCGAAGGTGGCTCTTATTTATCTTTTAATTTTAAATTGAGGATCGCGATTGATCGAGCGAAAAAAGGTTCCATGCCAAAGGAGAGCATTGATCGCGCGATAGCTCGTGGCGCCGGAACCGGTCAGGAAGGCGCGCTTGAAAGTCTTGTGTATGAAGCTTATGCACCAGGCGGAACAGCACTTATAATCGAATGTCTGACTGACAACCGGAATAGGACTGCTGGCGATGTTAAGTATCTTTTGTCAAAAAACGGTTCGTCACTAGCTTCAACCGGATCGGTTATTTATCTTTTCAACCACAATGGTGTTATTCAAATTCCGGGAGGAATACCGGAAAATAATCGTGACCAAATCGAATGCGCCTTAATTGATGCGGGTGCGAATGAGATCAAAAAAGATGATGATATTGAAATCGTAATTTGCGCGAGCAAAGACTTGGCTGGTGTAACAGGCGCGATAGAGCAGCATGGCGTTGGTTTTGAATCCGCTGAAATCGAGTGGCTTCCAAAAATTACAATTGATACGCAGGAAGAAGATGGTTTGGCTTTGGAAAAACTTTTAGATGCTTTGGATGCCTTAGATGATGTCAGCCGAGTTTATACAAATGCCGCATGAAAATTTTTAATTTCTAATAACTAAACATTGTGCGAAAGATTCGATTTTTATGAGAATAATTGGAATTGATCCTGGATTTGGTCGAACAGGACTTGGGATAGTAGATTTGCAAGGGGAAAAATCCACGCATGTTTGGCATGAGGTTATTGAAACTGACCAAGGTTCGTCATTTTCTGAGCGGCTTCAAGTCGTGCGCAACGATTTAATAGAGTGTATCCGCAAATTCGAACCACAAGCCGCTGTTGTGGAAACTCTTTTTTTTCAAACCAACGTGAAGACTGCGATGAAAGTCGGAATGGCGCGCGGCGTAATTCTATTAGCACTTGCTGATTCTAATTTACCGATTGTTGAAATAAATCCAAACCAGTTAAAGCAGGGGATTACAGGATACGGGAGCGCGGACAAGAAACAGGTTGAAGATATGGTAAGGCGCATCCTGAATCTTGTGAACGCTCCAAAGATTGATGACGCTTCTGACGCGTTGGCGCTCGCTATTGTTGGTGGACTTATTTATAAATCTCAAAACAGAATGTAAGCGTGGTAAAATATCAATATATGAAACCAACGGCTAAAGATTCGTACATTCTGCAGGATGAAATTACCGGTGACTGGGCTATAGTCGCACCTGAGAGAATGCATCGTCCTTTTGATATTGAACGAAAGAAAAAGAACAATGACCCTTTTGCGCCCACAGCCATTCCCAAAGAAAGTATTATTGCCAAATACGGACGCGGGGAAAACGAGATGATTGTTATGCGGAATGCGTTTCCGGTTTTTCGTCGCAAACGAGGCGTGACCGGTTGGCAGGAGATTGTTGTGGAGGGAAGAAAGATAATACCTTTTTGTAATTCCACTCCGGCAAGAATTTTTAATCTTCTGGAGGCATTTAACGAGCGTTTCAAAGTGTTGCGCCAAGATTCGAAAATCAAATATATTCAGGCATTTAAAAACGAGGGTATATTAGCGGGCGCATCTCAACCACATCCGCATTCGCAAATTTTTGCTGTTTCATTCGTGCCTGATCGTCTGCGCGATGCAGCCAATAGAAGACGAGCGGCAACAAAAAGATTGCGTATGACGTCTCACCGATATTCGCTGGGATTAGCAACTAAGGAGCGTATTGTTTTCTCGGATAAGAACGTGATCGCGTACGCAAATCCGGCAGCGCGTTTTTCTTATGAAGTTCGAATTCTCACGAGGCGCGCGGTAGACAATCTAACCAAAACAAAGCCGGAGGAGCGGCGATCTCTCGCAAGTGCCGTTTACGCACTTTTACCTCTTATGAAAAAGCGTAAAATGTCTTACAACTTTTTCTTTCACGATGTGTTAGATGAGGCTGACGAGCATTTTGAAATACGATTTACACCTCGGTCCAACGTGTGGGGAGGATTTGAATTAGACACGGGAATTTCCGTAAATCCGGTACCGGCGGAATTTGCTGCTGAGGAATATAAAGGTAGCGGGAAGTAGGTTTTGGGGGCGGGAATCCGCAAGCTTACAAAGGCTGAATTTAGCTGATTTTAGACTTGCCAGTAGGGGTAAATCATGTTAAAATTCTGGGGTTATTGAATACTAAAAACCTATTGATTTATGCAGATTTTTTGGCACGGATTATCGTGTATTCGCATCGAAGCAAAGACAGGTGAGGCAGAGGCAACTTTGGTAACTGATCCATATTCAAATGAAACCGGGCTGCGTTTTCCAAGAACTTTGGAAGCGGATATTTTGGCGCTCACTCATCAGGATAAAAAACTTTTTAACATTGAAGCTGTTGGCGGTGAGCCGTTTGTCGTATCAGAACCAGGGGAGTACGAGGTGGCAAATCTCTTCGTTCACAGCATTCAGGATCCGGAGGCGGAACAAGAAAAATTACGATCCATAATTTATCGTTTTGATTCAGAAGGAATGAAGATCGCCTTCTTAGGCAACCTTAAACGTCAACTTACAAATTTTGAGATAGAAACGCTTGGAGACATCGATATTTTGATGGTGCCGGTTGGTGGCAGTTCAGTATTGGATGCAAAAGGAGCTGCAAATGTTATAAAGGCGATTGAGCCTCGCATAGTCGTTCCGATTCATTATTATGTTCAAGGCATTAAAGAGAAACTAAATGATGTTGATGCTTTTTGTAAGCAGCTCGGAGTTTGCAAAAGAGAAAATGTAAACAAGCTCAAGATTGAAAAGAAGGATTTGCCAATGGATGAAATGTTGGTTTACGTGATTGAGAGAACCTGAGTACGAGAACATAAAAGTACGAGAGCACAAGCAAGAGAAAAGAAATTTGATCTATCATGTCAGTAAAGAAAAAGGTTACAACTAAAAAGTTTGCCAAAAAGAAGTCTTCCACAAAGCGGAAGTCTGTTTCAAACAGCGCTCGCAAATCTGAAGCAACAAAGAGAATTGCGAAAAATGAATTGCAAAAAGCGGATATTAGATTCTCAACATATCAAGCAACTCCCCGGATCATTTCAGAAGATGAAAAAAGGCAACTAATCTTAGCTCATGTAGACGCTCGCGAACCGATCGATTCAAGGAAGCAAGTGAATTTATGGATGGGAGTTGGTGTTTGCGTTTGCATAGTGGTCGGAGCCTGGTTGTTAACGGTGGGTGGTAATATCAAAAGAATATGGACAAAACCACTTGATGCGAATCTTCAACAAGCCCTGGATGATACAAGGTATTTTAAAGAAACAGTGGTAAAAGAAAATATGGATGACGTAAGAGAATTGCAAAATAAAATAAAAGATACGTCAGTAAGAGTTCAATACGCGGCTCAGGAGGAAGAGATAATAAAAGAAATATCAGAGCGAATAACCAGTTCAACGATAGATGATCAACGATAAACGTTTAACGAATTTATGCCAAAAAGAAAGAAGCCTATAAATAGGGCGCCAACTGAAGCGAGCAAACAAAACCAAAAGGAAATTTTTGGAAAGGTTGAGGAGCGCACGATAACCGATGAAATGAAGACGGCGTACTTGGATTACGCAATGTCTGTCATTATCTCGCGCGCTTTGCCGGATGTTCGTGACGGCTTGAAGCCTGTGCATCGTCGCATTTTGTATTCAATGTGGCAGTCGGGCTTACGATCGAGCGCCAAGTTTAAAAAGTGTGCGACCGTAGTTGGAGACGTACTTGGTAAATACCACCCGCATGGTGACTCAGCCGTGTATGATTCTTTGGTTCGTATGGCTCAGGATTTTTCATTGCGTTATCCATTGGTTAGAGGGCAGGGAAACTTTGGTTCACTCGATGGTGATTCCGCAGCTGCTTATCGTTATACGGAAGCGAAAATGGAAACCATTGCCGAGGAGATGTTGTTTGATATTGATAAGGACACTGTTGATTTTGTGCCGAACTACGACGGTTCTCATAAAGAGCCCACGGTTTTACCGGCCAAGCTTCCGAATCTTTTAATTAACGGAACACTTGGAATCGCAGTTGGAATGGCAACGAATATTCCACCGCACAACTTAACTGAACTGTGTGACGCGATAGCCGCATTGATTGAAAATCCTGATATTACAATTGATGGACTCATGGAGTTCGTTAAAGGTCCGGACTTCCCAACCGGAGGTTTGATTTACAACATTAAAGATATTGCAACCGCATATTCAACAGGAAAAGGCGGAATGGTTGTTCGCGCAAAAACGGAAATCGTAGAAAATAAGTCAGGAGCTTTTTCTATTATCGTGCATGAAATTCCTTATCAGGTTAATAAAGCAACGCTGCTTGGCCAAATCGCCAAGTTGGTTACTGACAAGAAGATAGAGGGAATAAGAGATCTGCGCGATGAATCAAATCGAGAAGGAGTGCGCATTGTCATGGAGCTAAAGAAAGAGAGTTATCCAAAAAAGATTTTGAATCAGTTGTTTAAGATGACAATGCTTCAGGATACGTTTCACGCCAACATGCTTGCGTTGGTTGATGGCTTACAGCCGCGCGTTTTGACTCTCAAAGATATTTTGGAAGAATACGTTAAGCATCGTCAGGTAGTTGTAAGGCGCCGTACTGAATATGATTTAGCAAAGGCCAAAGACCGCGCTCACATTTTGGAAGGCTTGCGAATCGCTCTGGCCAAAATTAATGATGTAATCGCCACGATTAAAAGTTCAAAAGATAAGGATGTCGCCAAGATCAATTTGATGAAGAAGTTTAAGCTTAGTGAGAGACAAGCGGTCGCAATTCTTGAAATGCGTTTGCAACAATTGGCCAACCTTGAGCGCATGAAGATCGAACAGGAATATAAGGAGAAGATGGAGTTGATTAAGAGTTTAACCGAGCTCCTTAAGTCCCCAAAGAAAATGCTCGATCTTATTAAGGCAGAAGTTTTGGATATTAAGGAACGTTTTGGCGACGAGCGTCGTACTCAGGTAATTAAGTCACCTTTGGGAGAGTTTAAAGTTGAAGATTTAATTCCAAAAGAGTCGGCTGTGGTTATGATTACTGGCGACGGCTACATCAAACGATTGTCACCGGACAACTTCCGTTCTCAGCATCGTGGAGGCAAAGGTGTCATGGGACTCACAACCAAAGAAGAGGACGTGGTTGAACATCTTTTTACAACCAGTACGCACGCAGACCTATTGTTTTTCACAACTCGTGGACGCGTGTTCAGACTTAAGGCGTATGAAGTTCCAGAAGGAAGCCGTACATCCAAAGGTCAGGCTATCGTTAACTTTTTGCAGCTTGCTCCGGGTGAAAAAGTATCTTCCATATTATCAATGGCTACAAAGAAAGATGATGTAAAATATTTGATAATGGCAACAACGCACGGCACGGTTAAAAAGACTGCGATGGAAGATTTTGAAAATGTGCGTTCCAGTGGATTGATCGCAATTAAATTGAAAGAGGGTGATGAGCTTAAATGGATTAAGCCCTCAACCGGCACTGACGAAATTTCGTTAGTGACTCAAAACGGACAGTCTATTCGTTTTATAGAAAAGGACGTGCGACCAATGGGCAGAACCGCATCCGGTGTACGTGGTATTAAATTAAAGAAAAATGATGTTGTAGTTGGTATGGACGTGATTGATCCTAAAGAAGTTGAGGGAGGCACGCTCCAGCTATTTACAATTGCGGAAAACGGGTTGGGCAAGCGTACCAATCTTAACCAATATAAAGTTCAGGGTCGCGGTGGATCTGGAATTAGAACCATGAGAGTGACAGATAAGACGGGCGGAGTGATTGCCGCGTACATTTCTCATAAGGATGATACAAATGATTTAATTCTCATTTCCAAGAAAGGCATTGTGCTTCGTGTATTGTTCAAGTCTGTTCCTACACTTGGAAGAGACACGCAGGGTGTGCGAGTAATGCGCTTTAAAGAAGCCGGAGACAGAGTATCAAACGTGACATTTGTTGGAGGCGCGGAACTGGAAGAAAAAGAGTAAAAAAACAAACCCCCGAAAATTTCGGGGGTTTGTTTTTACGCCGGACTCCGAATTGTGGACGAATTTATGATATTACTTTGTCGATCAATCCGTAGTTGAGTGCGTCTTTTGGAAGCATGAAGTTATCTCGTTCCGTATCATTTTCGATTTTCTTCAAAGATTGGCCTGTGTGTTTCACTAGAAGTTTGTTCAATCTATCTCGCAGCGCCAAAATTCTTTCAGCATGAATTTTAATATCAGTTGCTTGACCTTCCATTCCACCAAGCGGTTGGTGGATCATGATCTCAGAGTTCGGTAAAGCAAATCTTTTATCTTTTGCACCGCCCGCGAGAATCACAGCTGCCATGGATGCGGCCATTCCCATACAAATTGTAGAAACATCACAGCTCACATGCTGCATGGTGTCGTAGATAGCCATGCCGGCTGTAACTGATCCACCTGGAGAGTTTACATAAAGCTTAATGTCTTTATTCTTATTCTGACTTTCCAAGAAAAGCATTTGCGCAACAATTGTATTTGCGACCTCGTCCGTAATTGGAGTTCCCAAGATAATGATGTTGTCTTTGAGCAAGCGCGAATAAATATCATAAGCGCGTTCACCATACTGACTTTTTTCAATCACCGTTGGCACAAGCCAAGAGCTCTTTATCTCTGAATCGATTTCGTAAGGATTTTTCATAAACATAGTATACAGTATTTGGTAGTCGGAATTTGGGATTCGTATAGTCTATGAGATTCGTAATTTCGTAGACCTCTTTTCGTTATCAGACCTACTTTAACCAGATTAGCGCTTAGACGTCAAGAGTGCCAGCTCTACTCAGTAACAATTCGCGCTCCTCCATCTTTAGATACTTTAATCCGTCCGCGCACTCTAAAGCCGGCTGCTTTTTTATGTCCACCGCCTCCGTATTGCTGCGCGATCTTTGATACATCTTGCGTTGTGCTTCTAATAGAACCTTGAATTTCTCCGGAAGGAAGTTCTTTTAAAAACATTGTGGTTTCAGCTTCACCCATCTTTTCATTTAAAAAATTAGAAAGACCATTTGCAACTTCTTCTGGTAATCCATCCAGATCTTTATGCAGGACGTAAGTAGTCGCTATATCGGTTTCCGGATCCAAGTGGAGTCGTGATAGAACCAAGCCCCACAATTTTAACGTGTCAACAGATTTATTATTTTGAAGACTTTGTGCAATATCATTATGACGTGCGCCTGCAGCATACATTTTAGCAGCCATTCGAATGCTGGAAGCTGAAGTGGCAGAGTTGGAGAAGTTGCCAGTGTCATAATACAAGCCAGTTAAAAGTGAAGTGGCCATCTTGTGATCAATGCGGATGTTGTTGTGATCATAAAAATCGTGGAGTATTTCTGCAGTTGAGCTAGCATTGGGAAACACAAAATTCATGTGACCATAATTTTGATTTGTAGGATGATGGTCTATGTTGATTATTTTATGTCCTTTCGGCAAACGAGGTACAAAATTTTCCACTCCGCAATACTTAAGATCACCTGAATCTAAAATTATCACAAGGTCATAAGCGCGATCGAACACAGATGCATCATTTGTAAAATGATGAACATGATCCAAAAATCGGTACTGCTCAGGAGGTTCGTGCAAACAAAAAGCTGTTACATCTTTACCTTGATCAAGTAACCAGCCAATCATGGATGTGGTAGCGCCCAAAGCATCACCATCTGGCTTTTGATGAGCCACAAGCAAAAAACGATCCGCCTTTTGGATTTCTGCGTGCAGCTGCTTGAATTGCTTTTCATTCATGATATGGCTTGGCACGGGGAATGAAGGATCATATATGCTTTTGAGAAAAGCGTCAATATTCAGGGGAACGAATACAAATATATAGAAATAATTTACACAGAATTTCATAGAATGATAAAACCGACAAAAAAGTACTGATCGGTACGATTTCGTCGGCGGTGTCATTCTTTCAAAAACCTATAGGAGTAGAATCTGCGGGCTAATTTTTCGTGCGGACCAAGATTTGGAACGGTTAAAACTACTACATCTGACGATATGCCAAATTGCGATGCTAAACATAGAATATCCGCTTTGCATTCAAATGGATAAACATACACACTTTTTTGAATCCTATATAAACCTAATTGACTTAAAAGCCTTTGAAATTTGACCCGTTTATTTTTTCGTTCAGGAACATCGAACATTACAAGGCGCCAAAAATGATCCCATTTTTTGCCATCAATTCTCTTCAATTTATCCTTAGTTATTCTAGTAAAACCTTTCTTTGTGAGTATTATTGGAGAATATTCATCATCTTCATCATATTCAATCATGCCCATGAGCTTCTGTCTTTTCAACATGCGCTTAATGCGCCATACACTATAACTTCCTAATGCTTTGAATAGCTTATTTGCATTTCTTCCTTGAGATAACAAAACTATAACAGTTACAAGCGTTCCTACGGCCATAATATCAAAGAAGGCTTTTGTTAATGTTTTTGTTTTGTCTTTTGTTTTTCTCTTCATAGCCCGTATATATACCGCTGCCATATATTTAAGCGATCGTCAAGATGTGGATATCGTAATGTGACCAAGCGATATAGAAAAACGACGAAAAAGTACCTATCGGGCAAATTACGTCGTTCCTTGGTTCATGTGTAAAGAATTTAGTTTTGGATTTTCTTATTCATTGCCACGTCTCGAGTCCGCCTTTTATTCTCTTGAAAAATACGATAAGCTATGTCCTTATAAACCACCTATGCATCTCAGAAAATTAGAGCTCCAGGGTTTTAAAACTTTTGCACAAAAAACCGTTCTTGAATTTCTTCCGGATTCAGGAAATCGCCCGGGATTAACGGCTGTGGTCGGACCCAATGGTTCTGGCAAATCAAATATTGCGGATGCTATACGCTGGGTCATGGGTGAGCAGAGCTTGAAGTTGCTGCGCGCTAAAAAATCCGGGGACATAATTTTTACAGGTTCAGCAAAAAAATCTCGAGCCGGTTTTGCCGAAGTAAGCATGACTTTGATTAATGATGATAATCAGGACATAGATCTTCCGGAAGTAGTAATCACGCGTCGTTTGTACCGTAACGGGCAATCCGAATATGAGATAAATAAAAAATCAGTACGTCTGACAGATATTGTTATGCTGTTGGCACAAGCGGGGATTGGGCAGCGTACTTATAGTGTGATCGGTCAGGGTATGGTGGACAGCATACTTTCAGCGTCACCAACCGAGCGCAAGGAATTTTTTGATGAGGCTGCCGGTCTTCGTCCCTTTCAATTAAAGCGTCAATCTTCCACCAACAAACTGCAATCCACTAAAGACAACTTAAAACAGGCTGAATTGGTTTTGCGTGAGATCGGTCCGCGTCTGCATACGCTTGAGCGTCAGGCAAAACGTTTGCAACAAAGAGATGAAATTGAAAAAGAGTTGAAAGAACTTGAGGCCAATTATTACGGTGGCGTTTGGGGGGATTTGCGCGGCAAAATGCAGGCTGCTGAAAAGTTAGTTAAAGCCGCTGAGAAAGAAAGCTCTGTTTTTAAGGAAGAGATTAAAAAATTAGAAGGTGAACTCCAGTCGCTGGAAGAAGCCACTCCTCCGTCAAAAGGTTTTCGTGAGCTACGGCAACAGCTTGATGAATTGGCGCGCGAACGTTCGTCACTGCGAGAGCGTCAGATGAAGCTTGAGAATTCAAAAGAATTAGCGCGAGTAAAGTCCGAAAAACCATGGTCACCTCTGCCCCTGTCAAAGATTATTGAGATGGTTCAGGCACTGCGAAATAAGTATGATTCGTTATGGGAGAATGTTTCTTCGGATAAGCCTGAGATCGATAAGCTTAAAAAATCAATTGAGGAATTAAGAGAATCAAATGAAGCGTTTTTGTCTCAGTTGCAGCGCCCGGCTCCGGAGGAAGACGCAGAAAAAGAGGTTGATCCTGCTTTGGAAAAAGATTTAAACAAATTGTCCGAACAGCTCTCTGAAATTGATAATAGGCGCAAGGAGACTGAGGAGCGGCTGGACGAATGGAATAAAAATGAGGAAGTGAAGAGAGCGCATATTTTTGAATTGCAACATAAGCTAACTGACGTGCGCAAGGACGCATCAAGATTTGAGAGCGAAGCCAATCATGCAGAAGTTGAATTGGCTCGTATTGAAACTCGTCGTGATGGCTTTCTGCAAGATTTGCGAATTAATGCATTGGCCCTGGAAGATAATTTGGATTCTTTGGCAAATGA
>JAHIUG010000069.1 GCA_018817245.1 Patescibacteria group bacterium
ATCGGGTCAGGGCTGTTTGAGCGGCCCAACTCAAGACGCGGTTCAGGCTTCAAAGCGCGTAACATTAAATGTGTGGGCCGTGGTTGATGACGTGGATGTTTATCATGACATCTTTCAAGATTATCGCGTGATGCATCCAAATGTAACTATTAATTATCGACGTTTCCGGTTGGAAGAATATGAAAACGAACTTTTGAACTCAATGGCTGAAGATAGAGGACCGGATATCTTCTTAATTCACAACACTTGGATTTCCAAATATCTTCCGAAAATTGAATCAATGCCGGAATCCACAAAGGTTGCGGTTCAACGCGTGGTTGGTACAGTTAAAAAAGAAACCATCTATGTGCTGGAAACACAGCCAACTGTTTCGTTACGAAAATACAAAAATGATTATCCGGATGCGGCAACACGCGACACAATAAGAACGGTTGATGTATCCGTAGATCCGAGAGCGCGACAACTCGAACAACGCATCGTTGCGGTTCCATTGTCTGTAGATACTTTGGGCATGTATGTAAACAAAGATTTATTAAATGCAGCCGGCATTGCGACTATTCCGACAAACTGGGCATCTTTTCAAGAGGCAGTTAAAAAAATTGTTAAACAAGATTCTCAGGGGAACATTATTCAGGCCGGTGCAGCTTTAGGAACAGCTTATAATGTGGAACGAGCTCCTGATATTGTGGCAGCGCTTATGATGCAAAATGGCGCAGAGATGAGCGACGATGCGGGTCGACCGAGTTTTCAACTTTTACCAACTTCCCTTCGTGGTGTTCGCGAACAACCGCCAGCTTTTCAGGCAGTGGGTTTTTATACTGATTTCGCCAACCCTGGCAAAGAGGTTTATACATGGAACAATCGAATGCAGAATTCTCTCGAAGCTTTTATTCAGGGAAGAACAGCATTTTTCTTCGGATATGGATATCATCTTCCTGTAATCAAATCACAAGCGCCAAAGTTAAATCTCGGGATTGCCGCTCTGCCGCAGATTGAAGGAAATCCAACTGTAAATTTTGCGAATTACTGGAACTGGACAGTGTCAAAGAAGAGTGAGAATACGGAATTGGCATGGAATCTTTTGAATTTTATGATTCAGCCTGAAGAGGCGGTCAAATATTTGAATGCCGCAAAACGACCGGCTGCCGTTAAGTCTTTGCTTCCAGAACAGCTCGAAGATGAAAGTATCGGAGTGTTTGCTTCTCAGGTATTAACAGCGCGCTCATGGTATTTAGGCTCTGATCCGGAAGCAATGGAGGATGCTTTTATGGCAATGATTGATAATATATTACGAGGTGTGGAAGACATTCCGGATGCAGTGAAAAATGCTGCTGAGAAAGTCCAACAGACCATACGAATTGTTTACTAAAGACTATTTATGAAAAATCGAGGAGCGCGATCATTCATCTTTCTGAGTCTGTTTTTGTTTGCGGCAATATTTATTTTTGCAGTTCCTGAAAAGGTTTTTGCTGCGCCTGAGAAGTGTGCAGCGATAAATGGATTTTGCGCGAAATCCAAAGAATGCAGTAGTCTATTTAATGGCACATCCGCTGGAGAATTAGGCTGTACAAACAATGAAATATGTTGTTTATCAGGCAAAGAAGCGAGTACATGCGATGCTTTTGATGGCGCGTGTACTAATGCAGGAGCTTGTACATCAAATGACTGCAATGTTATAGGATCGGTGGTTTGTCCGGATGATAAAGATAAAAAACCACAGGCCTGTTGTGTATGTCCGACAGTGAAAGAAAAAACAGGAGCTGATTGTCAAAATACTCAAAAAGGAACGTGCAGCTTTGGATGTACGGAAGGGAAGGAAGATAATTTGGGATCATTGGATTGTCCGCCGGCTCAATCATGTTGTCGTTTAAAAATTGTTGCTCCTGCAGCGGCTGCGGGATCAAAGGCTGTTTCTGGAGGAACTGTGGCTTCTGCAGGAACAGCGCCCGGTGGGTTAGTGTTACCGGCATGTGTGAAAGATGGTAATTGCAAATTGGATGACATTGTTCAAACCGGCGTGAATTTTGCCACTTTTTTACTCGGACTTTCAGGCGCGGTTTTCTTTTTAATTTTTATATACGGAGGTGCTACGTATCTTTTGTCATTTGGTGATTCGGGCAAGGTAAAGAAAGGTCAAGACGCGATTAAGGGCGCGGCCATTGGTTTGATTATCGTCATGTCTGCGTGGACCATTGTGAAATATGTTGTTGGGAGCCTTGTGCCCGGAGGACCGTCAGCTCCGGCTTCCGGACAAGCTAAGACGTGCGATCAGTTGGGCGCACCATGGTCATGCACTACGCTTGCAGGCAAGAC
>JAHIUG010000070.1 GCA_018817245.1 Patescibacteria group bacterium
AATCCGCATTGTTACGAGCATGACCGTGAGCCGTGGTATTGCACAGCGCCACAAATCTAACAGACGAGAGATGTGATAGCCATTTTGTGACTATACGTGCTGTCCTCATTTTTCGACTATTCCAAATCTCATTATTACGCTGTTCATCAAGCAACTCCATCTTGTCGGGAAACACAAACCTCCCATATCGCAAAACTACATCTCCGGAATCTGTGAGATTCTTTATCTCACAAAGCACTTCCTCTTTATCTAAATCAAAGTCTCGGCTTTCCAGCGTGTTTATCCATTCAGCCTGTGTTGGCGCGTGATTCCAAATCGTATGAAAAGCTAAAGTTTTAAATAAAGCAGACCGACTATTGTTCATACGAAGATCTTAGAATGTGGTGCGCTGATTGTCGAATATCAAAAAGCGGACCATAGGCCCGCTCCTCATTAAACACTTAAGTCAAACGTACTACGAAAGTTGTGGCACTGGGCTTGGCATCTTTGGCTTACGCAGAAACACAGTTTGTTGCGCTACTGTCAGTAAACTCATAATCAACCAATACAGGGTTAATCCACCTGGCAATGACACACCGATAAACACTGTGACTACCGGCATGATGTACATCATCTGCTTGTTCATGGTTGCTGCCATACCTTCATCCTTTGCACCTTTCTTCCCTTCCACTTCTGGTGGTGGGGGTGATGCCGGACTTGGCTTGCGCATTATCTGCCATGACTGCCAAAACTGCACAGCACCTGCCAAAACCGCCAACAGATAACTTGGCTTTGATAAATCAATACCACCAAACATGATCGGATTAATTGTGCCCGGATTTGAAATAAACGGATATAGAAGACTCAACTTGGAGTTTACTCCATCAGCCAATGCTCGATAAAGACCGATAAAAATCGGGAGCTGGATCAATAGCGGCACGCAAGAAGAAGCAGGGTTTACTTTCTCTTGTTTATAAAGCTCCATTAGCTCTTTAGCCTGTTCTTCCTTTTTATCTTTTAGTCGCTTTCGAATCTCATCTATTTTAGGTTGTAGAATCTGCAAGGCCCGCTGCTGTTTAATCTGCGCCATTGTGAATGGGTAAAGCACCAACTTAAAAATTGCAGTCAACACGATAATAGCGACTCCCAAATCATTGCCCGGAATTACGTTATAAATCCAAATCAACAAATTTAAAATAGGCTGAATGATAAAGGTTGTAAAAATTCCCATATTTTTTAGTTTGTGAAGTGTGGTTTATTTTTCAATTTCCTCAGTCTTAGTATCTTTTGACTCTTCGACTTCTTCACTCTCAGCCTTCTCTTCCTCCTTTGATTCTTCAACAACTTCCTCAGCTTCTACCTTTTCTTTTTTCTTTTTGGTTTTTTTCTTTGGCTTTTCTTCTACCTTTTGTTCTTCAGTTTTTTCAACCCCTTCGCCCTTTGACCCTTCAGCCTCTTTAGTCCCTTCTTCTCCTTCAATAATTTCAGTTTTAATTTCACCTATATCCGAGTCAGCAACAATTCCACCACCCACTTCAGCAATTGTTATTTTCCAGCCTGTCAGCTTGGCGGCGAGACGAACATTCTGACCTCCCTTACCGATTGCCAGCGACAATTGATCAGGAGCAACCTTAACTATTGCAAGATTTTCTTCAGTGTTAAGATCCACACTGCTTATCTTTGCCGGACTTAATGCCGCAGCTATATATCCGGCCATGTCTTCTGACCATAATACCACATCAATTTTTTCACCCCCGATTTCATGAATAATGGTTTGAATACGCGTTCCGCGCTGACCGATACAAGAGCCGATTGGATCAATGGCCTCATCATTAGTTGAAACCGCAACTTTGGTTCGTGATCCTGATTCTCGCGCGATATTTTTTATCTCAACAATACCGTTCAAAATTTCCGGAATTTCCTGAGCAAAAAGGGCTGCCACCAAACCGGCGCTTGATCGTGACAAACGGATCTCCGGACCTTTTGGAGACATGGCTACCTCGCGCAATATTGCTTTAAGGCGAGTACCCGGAAAATAGCGTTCTGTCTCTATCTGATCATCCGGCAAAAGAACACCGGTTGTGCGACCAAGATCGATCAAAATTAGACGACCTTCGCGTCGCTGTACTGTTACGTTCATCAATTCACCTTCGCGACTCTTAAAATCTTCATACACAACGCTGCGCTCTGCTTCACGCAGTTTTTGCATAATAACTTGCTTGGCGGTTTGCGCAGCCATGCGTCCAAACGCAGCCGGAATCTCAAGCTCAACGCTAATCTCTTCTTCAATTTCTGCATCAGGCTTTATATCACTTGCATCAGAAAGCATGATCATTGTTTTTGGATTAAAAACAAACTCATCCGCCTCATCTGCCTCAACAGTAACTGCTGTTACTCTTTCTGATTTTTCTTCTGTTTGTTTTTCCTTCTCATCTTTTTTTGGTTCTTCAGTCTTCACGATCTTCTCTTCTTTCTTCTCTTCCCATGGTTTTTGATAAGCTGCCGCGCGCTTATTTCCACGAGCCTCTTCAAAACGTTCAAAATAATCATCCGGGAGCTCCATGTCTTCAACAACGGTTTTTACATCAAAAATTCGTATGCCGGATGTCGCTCCGTCATATTGTTCAGGGTCAAACTCAACCCTAATGTTCTGATTCCTTGTGCCGAAGTCTTTACGATAAGCGGCCGCAAGAGCACTCTCTACTGCCTCTAATACAGACTCGTAGGGAATGTTTTTTTCCTCGCTAATTTGTCTTATTGCTTGTGAAATCGCTGATGCCATATTTGTAATGAGTATAAGGTATACAGTATTGAGTATGCAGTATTTTACGCTTAATTTAAGCTTTACCTTATACAGTATACTGAATACTCTATACTTTTTTAATAAAACTGACTCGCCTTCCGGTACGAGTCAACGCAAAAATAATAACATACATAATGCTTCTTGACAAGAGCTGCGATTCCGTATATATTATGCCCTCTACAGAAACAGTTGCTTAAAAAAAGTAGATTTCGTTCCTTCCAAACCACCACGCACGAGGTTAATAGATGCTGCGAACACAGATATCAGAGGGGCAGGCAAAGGCCCTAAGCGGCGAGGCGCGGATCAGTGTGACCTGTTTCAGTCACACCATGCGAAGCTTGTTCGATAGCTGCGTAAAGCACTATTTGAAAAGACGCGGTATCGCGCTGATCGTAGATCCGGAAGATTCTTTGGAGCTTATGTCTTTCGTGACTAGGCTTACTGACATACTCCTCACCGCAGAGCCAAGTCTCATCCAGCCCGGTGAGCTCAACCTGTTCAAGGAGACATCTTTTGAAAACATGCGACTGTCAGATATTGGCGTTTTCATCTGGCAGTCCAGTCTGATGACCGAGGGCATGCTTCAACAGCTTCTCTCGCTCCTTCGAGATTTGAAGCGCCCGAAATTGGTAATCGCTCGATTCTGCTCTGAGCAGGCATACAAGGATGCTACTTCCAGGTGGCCGCAAATACTCAAGGACCGCTTTCCAAAGGAGCCTTTTGTCTGGCCTTCGCTAGCCAAGCGTCAAATGGATCTGGAAGGAATCGTGGGAGAAATCTGCGATAGTTTGGTGCAACACAGCGACGGCGCTCCCAGACGCCCTGAAATATCTGAAGCCGCATTGTGTGAAATCCGGCTATCAAGGAGCGTGGCTTCGCTTTACACCAAAATCCAAACCGCTCTAAGGATGACAGACCCAAGTATGCCGATGCTCATCGAGCCTCGACATCTCCGCGCCAGTCAGCCTCCCCCGAGGCCAATACCCGTTCACGTGCAACAATAGGACTTCTCCTGGTGTGAGGACACCGGAAACCCGTGATTCTCATCGCGGGTTTTTTCTTAGCAACGGTAAAACTGAGCATCTGAAATATTTGCGAAGATTTTCATGAGTTAACTTCTTTTCAACTTCTGCAAGTAGCACCCAAACCGGCCGCTCGCCATCCTTGCTCATTCGTTTTTCAACTTTTGATTCATTCTCAAAACCAAGATAAAAGATCAGTCGTGTCGGCCGCCCAGCATCGTTAAAATATTCGAAATCAGAAAGCCTTCCCAATATCATTGGCTGGACACCTGTCTCTTCGGCCAATTCTCTAAGAGCTGCTTCTAAAGTTCCTTCACCGGATTCAACATGACCCTTGGGGAAAGACCAATCATCTTGTTTAGCGCGATGAATCAACAAAACCTCCACTGCGTTACCGTTTTTACGAGAAACAACAACCCCGGCTTTTGTTATGCCAGAAAAAAAAGACCCCTCGTCCGTGTGGGCGAACAAGGGGTTTAAATGATTGAACTTAGGAGTTGACATAAGCTATAAACTCTTGGCAAAGAAGGTTGAACAAATTATGTGAAAGTATTCCTAGAGATGTCCACTCTACCTCTGCCATGAGGCAGGCCTCATCATTATGCCAGAAACGCACGCGTCTTACATCCATTTCAGGAGGCTCATCTCTGCGTATGGCTCGAAGATTTGCCGGCACCCAGACTCCGACGAGGAGTGATGTTGATTCCACAGCTCGAATCGCTCGCCATTCCTCGATCGCATGTGATACCTGAAAGACACATTGTTTGAATGAACTGCGCTCACCTCACTTTTATACTCAAAATTGTAAAAAACACATTAAAAAATCCGCGAATTTATTTCACGAATTTCATTAGATGGTGGTTAACCTCACAAAGATCTACTCAAGCCAGCCAAGACAACATTGCTCAACTCCTCTGCTCCATTGGTCTTGTATGCTCGACAAAATTCGAATTCTCGAAATACATCTAGCTTGATTGCCAGTTCACATTGGGCCGAATATGCTTCCATCTCAGATTTCAGAAGAATCTCGACTACATCAGCCGGATACTGTACCGGTCTATCGATCGTAGCTAACCATTCCGGATACCGCTTTTCGCGTTGTTGTTTGATATGGATCCACTCATGGTAAATGACCAATTGTTTGTAAAGCCTAGATAGAGAAGAATCCAACAAATCCTGAATCGCATAATTGAGTACAAGAACTCTTTCGCCATTTTTCGGGTCTTGTGCATATACGACATTCGCTTGCGTATTAGGCGCGCTTTTCAACTGTTGAAACGTCAATCCTATTTCACCACGAATGATCAAATCGTTCAGATCGTTTCTGATCTCTTGATGCGGATGAGTCTGGATAAGATCCTTCATAACTGAATAGGGATTAGCTTCTTGAGACAGTTTAGCCTCAGATCGAGTTGAACTAACCGTTTTTGAAGCCACCCTCTTGTCACTTGCACTTGCGGCAAAGTATGAATATAACGACATCACAACGAGAACAAAAACCAAAATTTTATAAGGAGCTCTGCCTTTTTTCTTCGTGTTCATTTCACTCTCCTTTTCCATGTTTACCGAACGAGCAGAACCTATACTATTTTTTGATTTTTGTCAAGTCTAAATGTCAAAAAGATGAAACGAGTGCTTCATCTTTTTTAGTTGAGTTCTAAAGACTATTCTTCTTTTTCTGAATCCTGTTACATTCCTCTAGTGGACGTTCGTCGCACTCATAAGAACCATAAGGCAGTTCGTCAGTTTTCCTGCATACAATACAGGTGAATTGCCCCAATAGCTGCGCTTTGCCATAACCGCATTGACGACTCAAAGATGCGATTGCGTTTTCGGAAATTTCCGAAGTTTCAAACTTGAAATTAATCACGAAAATTGTAATTACCAAAGCAACAATGGCTGCCAGATACAAAAACAGATTTCTTTTAATCACGGTTCTCTCCTCTTTTGTAATTGATGGGCACTATATATACAGCTATCAAATTTAGACCTCTTTGTCAATCAATAATTACCTGCCTAATTTAAGCCAAAAAAATTACGTTATCCACACCGAAAAATAACATCCGGTACCTGGTACCTGAGTACCTGGTACCGGGGGGACAGGTGTGCGTAGTCTTTTGTCGATAAACATTGCTTTCTTGTTCTTTTGTTCTTGGTAAAATGGGTTGACAAAAGCCCAATTTTCTGATAGATTCAACCGTTGATCTTTTTACAACTTTTCACTCAAGAGGAGGGTGCCATGAAAGAAATCAACGCTGTTCAAAAATTGGTCGGTATAATTCATCGTTTGCATGATGGTATTGTCAACCTAAACGCAGCCAAAAGGCAGGCCTGTGAAGTGTTTCGGAGCGTAGAAACCATTTTGGATGAAGGTATGTTTAATTTGGCTTTCCCTGTCTTAGTTGAATACTTTTTCAACCCGACAAAAAAAGCCGAAACGATTCTACAAGGACAGAAAATCTCAAGGGATGGCTTGTTGGCCGGACATCGTTTTGTGAGAAGGTCAAAGCTCACAAAGATGATGTTTTTTAGTAACCAATACCCAAGACCTTTGCTTGTTAAATCCGCCGCAGATCTACTCGGTTTCACGCAACAGAATCCTCAATATTTACCCAAAATCCTGCGAAAAGAAATGGTGGGGCCGATGATGCTTGAAATTCATCCTACCGATGCTATGTGCATTTACAGATGCCAAATGTGTATTTGGTGCGGTGGTCAGAAACACATGACCCCCATTGCCGATTTCTACGGAGCAGAGCGACTACTTACTACAGATAAATGGTGCGGAATTTTGGAAGAAACAAAAGGTTTGGGTACCCAACAGATAATATTCTCCGGTGGTGGCGAAACCCTGCTTTCGCAGGCTAAAGTCAAGCCAGTTCTGGACAAAGCTAACTACATTGGGCTTGATACAATGATTTATACCAACGGAAGGATGCTTTATAATGCGGACCCAGCATTGTTGGATTCCATCTTAAGCTCTACCTGGCTGAGAGTTAGTCTACATGCGGCCACGCCTGAAATTTACTCAAGGCTAATCAATCGACCTCTGGGGGCTAATGATCTGGAATCCGTATTGGACGGAATTCGTAAAATCGTTAGCCTTAATAGACAAAGAGGGGGG
>JAHIUG010000071.1 GCA_018817245.1 Patescibacteria group bacterium
CGCGTAAGTTACAACGCCTTGGCTGACTGTTCCCACCATATCAACCTCACTTACACTTCCGGCAATCGTGAGATCTTGCACTGCGTCAAAAGTAAGTGTGGCTTTTTGTCCTACTTTAACATTAGAAACATCCACTTCGTTCAAAGATACTTGAGCGATTTTGGCTTTTGTGAGAAGCGTTGTCAAAACTGTGGAGGCTGATACTTGGTCTGTATTTTTAACTCCGATTTTAGCAATAACTCCGTTAAATGGTGCGCGGACAGTGTGGTTATTCAACTCTTCAATTGCATCTCGCAAAGTATCGTGGGCATTTTGAAGAGACGAACTTTTTTGCGCGATTGTGTTTAGTGAGGTTTTTATTTCAATATCTTCCGCTCCGTCCTTAGAATCTTCCAGCGATTGGCGGCGTTCTTCAACTGTCTCAAGTGCTGCCGCAACATCTTCCGGATCCGGACCTGCCATAAGATCAGCAAGCTCAGCTTCAGCTTGAGCAAGAGTGGTTAACGCATTGTCATATGTTACATACGCTTCGGCAATGGAATCTTGCTGGGATTCGATTGTTCCATAAGCATTTGTAATGCTGTTAATATCGGATTGAATTGTGGATTTGTATTGATCAAGGCTCGATTGGCTAAACGAAGAGGATGTAAGACTCGCATCCAAACCATCTTTCATATCTTCCAAAAAATCAACGGTTATTTTCAGAGCATCATCGACTGTAATCATCGCGACCTCGATTTGGTCCATATCTTCTTCGGATAATTGTAGAGGATCGACTGCATCTCGCGCTTTTTCAATAACGCTTTTTGCCAAGTCGTAACTTGTGTATGCCTGGATTCTTTTTCCTTGATCAAGAACTGAAAAAAGATTTGTAAAGTATATATTTGACACTTGGCCATCCACACCCAAAATATCATTTGAATCATCTAATGCCTTTCGCAATGTTACGATTAGATTTTTTAGTGCTATAACGTTTTTATCATAAACATCGCGAACAACTTTAGGAGTTTCGCCATCAGCTTCCAGTTTAACGTCTTGTTCAGCAGCGCGAACTTTAGCTTCCGCTTTCATAACTGCGAGCGCGTCAGGTGGTTCTTGGAGTTTTGCCAGATTTCGCTCTGCTTGATTTAAAGCATTCTGAGCTTGCAAAAGAGATGAGTTGTCTTGAGGCTGAATTAGTTTCTCGTATGATATTTTGGCAGACTCCAAGCTAAGTTGAGCATCACGTACGCTTTGCTCCGCACTTCTTACTGTTTTGAGCGCTGTCTGTTTATCAATTTCAAACAAAGGATCATTAGTAGTAACTTCCTGCCCAAGTTCCACATAAGTTTTAATTATTGCTCCGGACACGCTCGGTTTAACATCAAGTTCGTTTTCAGCGGAAACCTGGCCGCTTGCAGAAATTGAAGTAATAATAGAACCGCGTGTTGCAGCAGCTAAAACATAGCGAGTAGGCTCAATAACTCCATTTTGCTGAATACCTATTATAGTTCCGGCAATTGCAATAACCGAACAAACTCCAATAAACGATTTCTTCTTTGCTACACGTTTAATGCGATGAATCATAATTTAGTTTGAATTAACGGCCCATACCCGGCTCGAAGATGCGAATCAGTCGCGCTTCGATCTGACCCTGGTCGTTCGGTGTTCCAAACACAGCTATTGAAAGACCCGGCTTTAGGTCGTTCAAGGAGCTCTGACCTCTTCCTGATCTTATTGAAGTTGAAGAAGTCGTTAACACGCTTTGTTCAATTTCATCTTTACCTTGAACGATAAGAGCGGATTCGGAAGTTGAAATAATTTCTCCGAAAACACCGTTTGCTCCCGGCAGACCGGGTGGCATCATTGGAACCCGGCCAAGGCCGGGCTTTTGTCGACCGAAATCGCGTTCGTACCGGTCATACCATTTGGAAAAATGAAGAGCTTTACGTTCTCCTATTTTTACGCCCAAAGAAAAAGTGCCGATAAGAAAAATGATTATTGCCAATGTTGCAAGAATTATATATAGGGGCTTGGAAGTGATTTGTTTAAGCATATTTATTTAGATTAGCTATTAGTTGCAGAAGAATGAATTAAAGTTAAATTTTTTAGTGATCTCCAAGCATCTGCGAGTGCGATAAGCGCTATGAAAAATAAAGAGCATACACAAACAATCAGCGCTGTTTCAGCCGGTATTGTCTCAAGCAGGCCCGTGAAATAATTACGCGCGTTCGCGAATACAATGTCCGAATCCGTTGTTGCCAGACGGATATATTCAAAAAAGGAAGAAGCGCGCAGTTCCTGCCAAAATATAGACAATGAACTCACCACATATGCCGCGCTTGCCATAAAACCGCACAACGCAAGAATCAGGCGAGTGCGAATTTTGCGTAATCGCGCAGCGTTTATTGCGTTTACGATACGTTTATACAAAAGAGGATCCGCTTCTATTTGCTGAAGACTTGATACTGGTAATAATACTGGTTCTTGCATATTCTTGTTATTTAATACGTGAATGTACTGATGTTTGGTGCATTTCTTTAAATTTTTTCGTAATTTGTCAGAAGTTTTCGTAATAATTGAATACCTCTACGATAGCGGCTTTTGACAGTATTCATGGGTTCTTTAAGCGCGTCCGCGATTTCTTGGAAAGTTAAATTTTCCGTGTCATGCATTAGAATTACGGCGCGTGCAGATTGCGGGATTTTTTTTAGCCCTTCGTCAATATATGCAGCGATTTCTTCATTTTGAAGAATATCGTTCGCCAAAGGACGGTTGTCTTCTATTGAGTTTATTGAATCGCCGCCAAGCAAATCTTTCTCAAAATGCGAGATTGACGAAGCGTTGTTTTTTCTAAAATTATCAATACAATTATTTCTGGCAATTGCAAAAACCCAAGCCTTGAAAGATTTTGATACATCAAATCTTTTCAGATTTTTCCAAGTTTTTAAAAATGTTTCCTGCGTAAGATCTTCAGCTAGAGAAGAATCGTGAGTGAGCCGAAATAAAAAGCGATAAACAGGCGTGAGATATCGCTTTATCAATATACCCAGTGCTTTATCTTCACCCTGTCTAAATAAAATAATAAGTTCCTGATCAGAAAGCTTGTCCATGAGAGTAATAATTAGCACAAAGCATGCTTATTATCAATACGCTTAATACTGGATTTTTAGTGCATTCGAGTAACACCTGGCACTCAGGTATCAGGTACGCGGGTACCAGGTACTTGATATTAGGCGAGTCGGTTTGTTTAATGATTACCGGTTTTCTGCTATAATTCTTTGATAAATGAAATCAAAATATGTTTAAAAAAATTATATTATTTTCAATTTTTGCAGCTTTTTGCATTACGCCATCTGCCTTTGCGGCAACCTTAGCCCAAAGATTAAACGGCTACATTTTATTGCAGGTCGAAGCTAACGGAGAAGCCTGGTATGTTGATCCGGTAACATTAACCAGAAGTTATTTAAAAAACGGAGATGTGGCATATAGCGCACTAAGGGAATTCGGATTAGGTATCAAAAATGCTGATCTGGATAAAATACCGGTCGGCGTGGAGACGAGGTTTAGCGATACTGATACTGATGGAGACGGTTTATCTGACAAATTGGAAGATGGTTTAAAGACTGATTCAACATTAGCTGATACTGATGGCGATGGAATATCAGACGGAATCGAAGTCTTACAAAACAACACAAGCCCTTTAGGTCAAGGTGATTTGATGTATGATGCGGCTTTGATCGCCAGATTAAAAGGTAGGATTTTATTGCAAGTTGAATCTCATGGTGAATCCTGGTATTTGAATCCAAAAGATGGAAAAAGATATTATATGAAAGACGGGGATGCAGCCTATCAGATCATGAGGTATTTGAGTCTCGGTATCACCAATGTTGACTTATCTTCCATCACGGTTAATGAGAAATTCGATGCTAATCCTGTGGCTGAGGATGTTAAACCAGAAGAAGAAACGCCGATGGTGAGAGGCGTTGTAGATCCGGATTTCACGGTCGAGGTATACGATAAGAGCAGGACAATGGCCGGAACGACTTTATTTGCAGATAATCACAATATAGATAAACCAAGGATCATAGAAGTAAACATGCTTGGCGAAATCATCTGGGAATATGATATTCCACAGGAGTTGAAGACTTATACCAATCCCGGTTTTGATGTTGAGCTGTTGTCGAATAATAATGTTTTATTCGTTTTGCCGGGTAACGGGATATACGAAGTCAACCGGGATAAAGCAGTGGTCTGGTCGTATAAGACAACCAAGATATCTCACGATGCGGATCGACTGCCAAATGGCAACACTCTGTTTGTCTTTGGCAATAATGATCTCTCGAGTGATGTGCAGGTCGTGGAGGTTAATCCGAAAGGAGAACGTGTCTGGACTTGGTATGCTAATGATCATTTTGATTACGAACCGTATAAGAGCATAAATAAACAGGGTTGGACACACACGAATGCCGTTTCCAGACTGAGTAATGGAAATACCCTTATAAGCACACGGAATTTTAATATGGTTATTGAAGTAAATCAGCAAGGCGAAGTTGTTAATACGATTGGCGAAGATCTTATGGTTGAGCAGCATGATCCTTGTTTACTTGATAATGGGAATCTGCTATTTGCAAACCATGGAACTCCGGAAAAAGCCGTTGAGATCGATCAAAATGAAAAAGTTGTATGGGAATACGCAATCACGGATAACAACCAATGGCCTGTCAGAGATGCGAATCGGCTGCCGAATGGAAATACGTTGATCGTCACGACATCAAAAATTATTGAGGTCAGCGAAGATAAAACTGTCGTTTGGTCATTTGCGATAAAAGATACAAGCAAATTTATCAGAGAAGCATCAGCCGGTTTGGGCTTCTATAAAGCTGTAAGAATTGCTGAATAATTGGATTTTCTAGGAAGATAGAGGTGCGGTCTGTAGATTGCCGATAGGAGCTTTTTGGTGGGTTTTCGGATATTTGATTTAAACTCTTAATTAATTACAATTGGATAATAAGCCGTAAAAACATTGATCAATGATCACATCAAGTAAAACAATCTTAACACCAACAAAAAGTGCGTGGCCGCGCACTTTTTGTTGGTTTTGAATTTTTTAATACCAGCCTCAGAGATGTGATTGGTACATTGATATTAGAATGCGGTTTCAAGTACATGGGCTTGACAAAACGGGCGTATTCGTATATTGAATAAGTGGGTAGCGTTCGTATCTTCAAAACTAAAAACATCTGTTTGCTAAAAAAAGGCGGTGCAATGAAACATCTCAACATCCTGGTAATGTTACTCTGTCTTATGTTGCTGCGCTGTGGTGTTGCTTCAAAAACTCAGTTTATATCAGATGATGATCGAGTCCGGTTCGATGTAGCGATCGGCTCATGGGATTACAGTGCCACTCCTGAACACAACAAAGATATAACTTTCCTGGAGTATCTCAAGCAGCATCGCGATGAAGCTGGCAAAAGGCCACTGCTATCCGTACATCACGTTAAAGACCGTGATTATGAGCTAGTCATTTGCCAGACGAATGAATGTGATACTTTCTCGCTACGTTTCATACGACGCGGTAAAATAATCTATGCGTCATTTCGCGAAATACCGAATGGTGAACCTCATTCCCAATTCGGGAAGGTATACGCGCCGGATCTCTACGGTATCGCTAAGATCGACATGTACGCGGGCTGTGTGATTCGAGTTCAAATGATCGGAAAGCGCAGAGAGATGCCTTCGACGATCAATGCCCTCATCACAGAAGAAAAATTGCCTAAAAATAATAACCGAAAAGTCACGACCGTACCTGAAAAGCTCTTTGCAGAAACAGAGCGGCTGAACTATTGGGCAGATGAACCGTTTTACTTCATTAACAAGAATAAGGGCATGTGTATACCAGTTATTGGAACGGCTTCTGGAGTGTTCGTATCACCAGGCGTAAGCATTTCCAGTGGTTGGGGTAAGGACGGTGAGCACAGCGTTGCGCTTGGCACGGAATTCTCAGCCCTATACTTTCATGGCGGGTTTGCTGGATTTGGTACTTGGACTGGTGGCTACCTTGACGTGTTGTACGATACTGGAACCAAAGGTATCCGAAGCAGTATCGGCCCAGAAATCGGATGGGGGCCGTTCGGTATCGACGGCGGATACGTTCTCGACTTAGCCGGTGGCAAGGCTCACCACGGAGTCCAAGCTCGGGGGCTCTTTTCAATCTCGTTTGTCCAAGGCTTTGCTCGTCTCGGTTACATCCAAGGCTACGGGACTGATTTTGGTGGCGGTATGCTCGTAAAAATCCCGTTTCGCCTGACCAATGACTCGAAGTGATCATTTGCCCGCATTGTCATCTGGATAATGCGGGCTTTTTATTTACTCCTTGACCGAGTTATTTCTCCATGGTTCACTTATTTTGGAATCGTTCAACAAGGAGGTTCAAATGTATTGCGCACCGATTCGAGCTTTTTTCAAAATACCGGCGTACGTTGCGCTTACCGCGGTTTCGCCGGCTGCAGCCATCGTCTGCCTGCCTGTCACCATTCCGCTCTTCTGTCTTGGTATCGCGTCTCTCAAAAAAGTCATGGATATAGGACTTGAACCGGAAGACGACGAAGACGATCTGGCAGAGACCTTTCCCATTGGCATTCTGATAGCTGGGTTCATTGCCCCATGCATCCTCGCGCCAGTAGTTCCGATTACAGGATCATATGAGCTGCTAAAGGAGTCCATCAACAATTTTCGCTCTGCTCTATGCCAGTCAAAACGCACAGTTCTTCCGGTGTCGCCATGAGTCGGTACTGCTACATGTTGGGGATCCCATTGTTTGTGTCGTATTTTCTCGTGACAGGTCTGCTCAGCAGCGCGCTCTCGTTTGTGCTCTTGGTCGTCCTTTCACCGTTAATACTATTCAACTTCTTTTTCCATCGACGTAACCTACGCCGTTTGGACGAGGAAGAATATGAGGACTTGACGTCTTCGGAAGAATTTAGCGCGCGAGCAGATGTGTGCGGAGGGTTACTACGAATCATTGTTATGTTGCCGTTCGCACCGGCGATTCACGCCGGAGATCTGGTCATGAAATGTCTTGAAGGGGGTAGAGCGTAAGAACACGCGGCTGTTGTGGAATGGAACACCTCAAAACTCCAGGGGCAGTCTCTGGGTTGAACTCTTTATTCGGTACGTCCGGTAAACTTCGTGCGGGACTCATCAGGGTCCCGCTTTTTATATTAGAAAACATTGGCCTATTCAACTTGTTACTCAGGTATCGAGTACTCGACATTAAAAAAAGTTTTATAAAAAACTGAAAAATAATAACCACAACATTCGGTTGTTTTTTAACAATTAATCATGATACGCTGGATTTAATATAATAATTATTCTCAAACAATATGAGTCCTAAATTTGATCTTATAAAACCTCCTGGATTGGGAGGCGAGTCCAAAAAAGGCGAAAAATCCCCCAGGTCTCCTGATGTCGTTCGTCAAGAACTCGAGGATGCGCAAGAAAGTCTGACTGCTTTTAAAGCAGAGATACAGAAATGCAAAGCAGATTATTCGAAATTAAAAACATCTTCTAGTGGCGCATCAACTGAAACAATATCTGCAGTGAGCGAAAAGTTGGGGGCAATGGTTAGAGGATTGTCGCATAAAGAAGGTCGAGTAATAGATTTGAAAGAAGAATTAGCTGAACTTGAATAAAACAAAAGCGCACCCTGTTCTTGAGTAGAACTCGGGTGCTTTGGATGTCTATACCTTAAGTGCCGGTTACTATTTAGACTTCTTTGCTTTTAACGAGAAAATATGATGCTCGTGACTGTGTTCTGCTTCAAAAATCTTTTCATCACTCACGGTTATTGGGCCTACATATTTTTTTACCAAGTCAAAGAACCATGGTGCATGGATATTAGTTCTTTTTTTGACCACCTTATCTTCAGTATGAAAATCGCGTACAAGAAATATACCACCTGGTTTTAGATGGGCAAGAATCTTGGGTAATCTATCTTCTATTTTAACTTTTGTATTAAAACAAAGTGAATAATTTGAGTAGATCAAATCGAAATCACCTTCCAATTGTATATCAAAATAATCAGCTTCTATGGCTGTTACATTGTGTGCTGGTTTACACACGATTTTTTTGTCTATAGCGATTACCTTTCCCTGCATGTTATTAGCATCTTTGAGGTCACCGCATCCTAGTTCTAATATTCGCATAAATTAAATACGGGGAGACATTGATAAACATCTCCCCGTAATTTGGAGTTATAAGGATCAAATCCAGCAACCAGTGTCTTCGGACAAGATATCACCTGTTGTAGCATGTGCATAGGCTCTACAGCCCCCGCAGGCGAACTTATACTTACAGATAGCACATTTGCCTTTTAGGTTATACCTAAGGCTTCTAGCAATGCGCAGCATTTTAGAATTTTCCATTTTTTTCAGCGATTATCAAACAAGAGACAATGCCTTTTATAACAAAATATTCTCCAGGAGTTTCGTTCTGCCATTCCAACTTATCATGACGAATTTGATACCAAGGATTTTTGTGAACAATCTTTGAAGATAAAATTTTAGGTTTCATCTCAATATACTGACACTATTCATTGGTCTCGACAAGAATGGATAGATGGGATACAGATATTTAACATACTCCAGTATTATGCATTGAATATTATTTGCTTATAGTTTATGCTTTTTCCAAAGCCTTTAAATATTTAATATTAAAATTATGTCTAATAGTTTTGAATCAGGCCTTAAAGCACTAGAATCTCACGAAACTGAGCTTCAACCAGATCTGCTAAAACGGATTGAAGAGTTAAAAAAACAATACCCAGTAGTGGAAGTATCAGATTACGAGGAGCGTGATACACCGGAAGATTTGGCTAGAGACCTTGATGGTGAACAGAGATATAAAGATTTACTTGTGCTTTATAGACAATTGCCTGCTACTGAATGCGAGATTGGGGAGGAGCTTTATATAAAAAAAGTCGACGATAAGACGGTATTAGGGAGATTAGGTTTTGAGGGATATGAAGGAGAGCCGATATTGAGTTTTGCATTTTGCAGTGCAGAGGTTGCAGCTATATTTCTTAATTATGGAGCGGAACAAGACTTAAAAAAAATCAAGGAGATTGAAGCACGAGACAATGCTCGTCGGGAGGCTTATGAGGCGCTTAACTTGTCATCGCCTGAAGTGGTAAGCGAAATAAGAGATGAAGACATTGAAGAAGAAGTGGAAAAGTGGGATGCAAAATGGGAAAAAGATCCAAGTACGAGGGAAGAAGATCTGAGGCTGTTGAAAGAGGCTTTGGCTAAATATAGAGAAGGAGGATATAACGCTTATAAATCATTTTGTTGGCCTAAACCTGGTGTACGTTTGTACAATGAAGTATGGAAACTTGAAGATCTTGAGAAATTGTACGACAAGCTTTCTGAAAAACTTTAAGCCTAGGCCGTCGAAAGACGGCTTTTCGTTTTTTAGAATGGAGACTTTACGCAAAAGTACGTTTCTGAGGTACTGATTTAAAACAACCGCGAATTACGGTTGTTTTGTAGGCATCTTTTGAGCTTCAGGGATATTTGTTTTTTTCTTCTCGTCGGTCTACAATCATCTTATGCAAGAAAACCCGATGCAAGAATATCCGATTATAGATCATGTTGGAAAAGAAATTTCGCGCCGTTCTTCGGCTAGGAATAAAGTCCGCATGCCGCCAACCTCTCCGGAGGAGGAGCAAAAGGCATTGCGTAAGATTTCTAAATTAGGAAAAGCGATTGTTGAGTTGGAAGAGGAGATTGTAATTATAAGTGAAGCAATCGCCTCTGATGAGGAGGAGCCGCAAGATCAGAAAAAGACAAGTGTAAAAAAACCAGCTCTAAAAAAGCCGATTAAGGGTTTTGAAGATAATCCATTTATTAATATAAAACCCGTGTCACATGAAGAGATTCTTGATCTCGTTCCGGTTCTTGCGGATATGATTAGTCGTTTGAAACGACTCAAAATAGAGGAACAAAGTCTTGTTGCTAAGCTCCCAAGTGATGTGCAGATCGCGCATCAAGCATCTGGTGAAACTCAGTCTAAGCTCCGTGCGGGAAAAAATAATTTACCTCCCTGGATCTCTGAGGCAGTTGAACCTGTAAGTATTGATAAGGCGGAATCCATTATGGGATTGAATAATACATTTGGTGCTAAAAGAGTTGCTCAGGCATTTCATATGAAAGAAAGTGAATTACCTGTACCACCCATTCCATTTACATTATTAGAGTTAAAGGAAGCAAAAGAAAGAGGGGATCGTCTAGTTCTTCGCGTAGATCAAGCTCCGGATGTGGATGGTCAGGTTAAGCCTTTGACGCTTGAGCGTATAGTTCAACTTCCACTGGGTGAGGAAGATGGCGAAACAATTGTTTTTATGAACAATAAACGTGTAATCACTGAAAAAAATGATATTGATAAGGATAGTATTTTTCAGATGAATTTAAAGGAGAAAGAATTATTAGAAGAAAGTCCATTTTTCAATTCTGAAACCCCACGTGCCGGATGGTTTTTAGTCAACAAACAACATGAACCTTCAAAAGAAGCATTTGACGATCTGTTAGAACAAACAAGAGGATTACGAGATGAACTAGCGAATTTCGCCAGCCCTGAAGAACTTGCGGAATGTTCACCGGAACAGCTTGATGACATAGCAAGGTGGAAGGAAAAGGATCTTCATAAAATGAATGCGATTTTAGCAAATCTCAAAATTAACAAGAACTATCGTCGTCGCGCTGTTGAAGTTGCATACGACGCAATTGTTTTCCAACAAAACATATATGATAAAAATGGGAATTATATTCTCTCTGAAGAATCTGTTGAAGATACATTATCCGCAGATGCAGAAGGAAACTTTGTAAGAATAGACTTTGTACCTCGGGTCATATATCCAAAAGAAGAGTTTTATGACCACTATATCGACTTAGGAAAAAAGACGCGCGAGCATCTTGAAGCATTTAAATGCGTTATTACGACCCATCCGTACTCATATAATAAATACGCAGTTAATCGAGGGAGAGGCAATTAAGTAATAACAATTAGCTGAACTTAAAAAGCAGTCTGTTTATGACGACTGCTAGGTCTTTACTCTTAACTTGAATTTTGCTACCTTTGCTCAACAAACACCCGCGCTCGTCGTTCTTGTAAAGACGAGTTTGTCGGGGATTTTGGATTTTAGGTCTATTCTCTTTGTCATCTCGACTGGAGCGAATGCGAAACGGAGAGATCTTTCAGAAAGATTTCTCCACTACACTACACTACGTTCCGTTCCGGTCGAAATGACAGATGCTCTTTAGAATGACAGAAAGAGTTTGGCATTATGCAAGATAAAATCACAATTAAAGGCGCGCGAGAGCACAATCTTAAAAACATCAATTTGGAATTGCCGCGCAATAAGATGATCGTATTTACAGGCTTATCTGGTTCAGGTAAGTCGTCTTTGGCTTTTGATACAATTTTTGCTGAGGGGCAGCGTCGTTATGTTGAATCTCTTTCAGCTTACGCTCGCCAGTTCCTTGGGCAAATGGATAAGCCGGATGTGGATGAGATTGAGGGATTGTCTCCAGCTATTTCTATAGATCAAAAAGCTCACAGCGCCAATCCTAGATCTACAGTTGCAACTATCACAGAGATTTATGATTATCTTCGTGTTTTGTATGCGCGCGTTGGTTTGCCGCATTGTCCAATTGATGGTAATCCGATTCGTAAGATGACTGTGGAGGAAATGGTTGATGTGATTTTAAAGCGTACTATTGAGATGCATTCTATTCCTGAGAAGATTAAGGAGCGTAAAGATGTAGGGGCAGACCCGCGTGTCCGCTTAAAGGACGAAATCGTAATTCTTGCGCCGATTGTTCGTGGTAGAAAAGGGGAGTATCACCAGTTGCTTCAAGATTTGTATCAGGCTGGTTTTATGGAAATTCGTTTGGATGGCAAATGGAAATCGCTTAGAGATCGCGTGAGCTTGAGTAGATATAAACAGCATACAATTGAACTTGTTGTGGATCGCGTCCCTCTTGCTTGGCCGGTTGAAGGGAACACACAATTA
>JAHIUG010000072.1 GCA_018817245.1 Patescibacteria group bacterium
GCGTGCTTATTCATCATATACACGAATACTCCCACAGAATTGTTAGTTCTGTTGCTTAAATGAGCATAGAATCGTTAAGAACGATCAACCAAATTTTCCAGACAATCTCTCGCGCGAATTAGCCGATAGTAAGTTTATATTAATAACAACCGCATACCTATTGTCTACACTATCGAATATACCACCGTATTTCCCGCCTCATTGAAGCCAGATCCTTCGGCTACGCCAACGCTTCGCTCAGGATGGTAAAAGTGTTATTATATATTTCATATGGGACTAATATTTCGCATTCTAATCGGACTGGTTCTCGCAGGACTGGGTTCGGTCATGGTAATTCGCACTCGCATATTTTTGGAATTCTTCGGTACCATTGATTGGGCTGAAGCAAAGCTTGGTGGCGGGGGATCACATCTGATGTACAAATTGATCGGCATTGCGTTCGTCTTTATCGGGTTTATGGTCGCAACAAATTTATGGAGCGCATTTCTCGAAGCAACGCTTGGCTCGTTCTTTTGATTCTTGATCTTCAATTTTAACGCTTATGCATCTTACCGGAACAGAGTTAATAAACGCTTTTGCATTATTAGAAAAAGTTGGTATTAAGGCAGGGCAACGCGTTGCTGATTTGGGTTGTGGTGCATTGGGTCACTTTGTGTTTCCAGCAGCTAAGTTGGTCGGTTCGGACGGGATTGTTTTTGCCGTGGACATTCAGCGAAACGTTTTGGAACAAATGGATAAGCTTGCCAAACATGATCAGATTTTTAATATTAAGCCGGTGTGGGCAGATATTGAAAAGTATGGCGCAGCAGCAATTCAAGATGCGTCAGTTGATTTGACTCTTTTAATCAACAATCTTTTTTTGGTAAAAGATTATGAACAACTAACTCGTGAGATGGCGCGTTTAGCAAAGCCGGGCAGCCGCATTGCAGTAGTGGATTGGAAGACAGTTGACACTCCATTGGGTCCGCCAACAGACCAACGCATAAGTAAAGACGAAGCAAAGAAAGTTTTTGATATTTCGGAATTTCGATTCATAGAAGAATTTGTTCCCGGCACTTACCATTACGGTCTACTATTCGAGCGCACAGATCAGACAGTAAAATAGGCAAGGTTTGACGTTTTAAGTCCCGCAATTTACGATCAGCTTATTATGACATTACCACCGCTATTAAGACCATCATATTGGTTCGATCCAACTCCAATAGCTTTTTCACCAGTAGTGCAAAATGTTTTTTTAATAGTTTTCGGCACCTTTTTATTCGTGGGTATTTTTGTTCGACTTGTCGCATTAAAGCGAGGTTGGGAAAAAATGACAAAACGATTTTTAGTGCGAATCTCCGGGTCTCTTATGGTGTTGGGCGTATTTGGTTTAGTTTTGTATATTTTGGATCTACAGAGAGTTTCTGTTTTGAGTGCGCGGGTTTTTTACATTCTTTGGCTTGCGGCATTAGCTTGGTATATTTATAGAATTGTGAAGTTTGCATGGGTTGATATCCCGGCAGTGCAAAAAAAGAAGGAGGAGCGGGAAAGGATAGAGAAGTGGTTGCCCAAGAAGAAGTAAGAATTAACTTAAGAACTGAAGGACCGAAGAACTAAAGAACAATTGTTCATAAGTACCTCAGTTCCTAAGTTCTTCAGTAGCATATGGCTAAAGATCCCAGACGAAAATTTGGAGACCGTGGCGAAGATTTAGCTGCGGTTTTTTTCTTATCCAAGGGTTTTGAGATCAAAGAGCGCAACTGGTTGTGCCGCCTTGGAGAAATAGATTTGATTTGTGAAAAGGACGGAGTTACACACTTTATTGAAGTGAAAACGCGCAGAAGTACTGAGTATGGCAACCCGGAAGAAGCCATTACTCCTACGAAGCTCATTCATCTGCAACGCACTATTGAGTTTTATTTAATGAATCATCCAGCGCCTCCAGTCCGATATCAAGTTGATGCGCTCGCAATCTTGGCACTCTCAGGTGAAAAGCCGGAATATAGATATATTGAAAATATTTTAGAATAGGAGCTTTTCCTTGATAAGTTTAAGGGGGAACACAAGTGGGTTAGTTCCAGAAAAGATTTTACGTACTCAATACAGATTAATTGGAGCTTGATCCAACAACTGTTAGATGTGTGTGCGAGATGACAATATAGGTTTGACGTAGTTTGTTCGTTTGAATATATTATTGCGGCCAGTTCTATGATTGGCGTTTAAACAGCAACTCTCAAGAGGTGTAATATAAACAAACTCAGCTAAGCCTCTTTGTCAAAATGCACCAGAGACCCTATGCAGCTCGCCTAGGGTCTTTTTTTATTGTATAAACATGGCATCGCCGAATGAGTAAAGGCGGTACTCATTCCGAACCGCCTCTTCGTAAGCGCTCATTATTCGTTCTCGTCCTGCAAAAGCAGAAATAAGAACAAGGAGCGAAGATTTCGGTAAATGAAAATTTGTAATGAGAGCATCCACTGTTTTGAATTTGTATCCGGGTGTGATGAAGATGTTTGTAAATCCGTGTTGCGTATCAGATTCGAGCGCTCGAACAGTTGTAGTTCC
>JAHIUG010000008.1 GCA_018817245.1 Patescibacteria group bacterium
CGCAAAAACCTTTTATTTTAGTCAAATATCAGTCATCAGCCCTTGACAAGATGGCTATTTTATGGTATAAATTGCACATCGAAAGGTCGTCTAGCGGGCCTTTCTAAATAGCTGTAACAGCTAAATCTCCGAGAAGACGATCCGCGGTCTTTCGGAGGAAGTACAGCGGTGACCGGGAGAGCTCATCCACTCTCGGGATAAATCGACAGATAAGGCTTTACCCACCTTTGGATGAAACGGGTACCCCAGCATGCGCTTGCGTGCTGGGGTTCTTTTTTTAATTTGTCATTGCGAGTGTAGCGCGGCAATCTTTTGACCTGTCATCCCAAACTTGATTTGGGATCCATGTCCGAATGAACTTGTAGCCGCAGGTCTTTAGCCTGCGCATAGAACGAGGAGCGCCAGTATTGACAAAATGCGCGATTATTGTTATTAATCATCTGTCGTAAAAACAAATAAGGAGGTGACGACATGGTGCGCATTGACACAACTATTCACGATGATTTCGAAAGAGTGATCAGGTTTTGTTTGGATCGTGGTGTTAGGATCATAAGCAAAGACAGTGTGAAAAGAATTGTTTTTGCCGAGATGTCACAAGAGCTTGCAAATCAGATGCGGGAAGAAATCAATTTCAAAGATGTGGTGTCTGTCGGTAAAGCTCCGCTCGGCTCCGCATCTGGCGACGGTGACATTAATGAGAAGTATAAAGCGGCGATGAGGTCGATGTTTGACGCAATTCAATCCCGCCATGATGAAGGCAAGCACGACGTGTGTTGCGGAGAGATTTTTTCTCAGCTCGAAGTTCTGCTCGAGGCATCTGATCCAATGGTCACCGCGGCTCTGCGTGAAATTGCGCATGAGATCGACGACAAAACTGTCAAAGTCTTGCTAAGGGCTGTGGCCAACGAAATCGCTTTAGGATCTGTTCCTCCACGAGCGATCTAGCGCTCCTTGCTCCAAAAACCCCCGATGGACAATCTCATCCACCGGGGGTTTTTAATATCCGCTATTCGGCTTTTTGGAAATCAAATTATAGTTTTAACCTTGGCTTTTATTTGATCCCTGATTTTTCTCATTCCATCCAAACTCATTTGATAAGGATCCTTAATTACCCAAAAAACTATTTTCCTAGAATTTACTAGAAAATCAGGACATAATACTTTCTCACACATAACAAAAATTCGATCCGCCCTTTCCACTAGGCGCTTGTCGATCAACTTGACTTTCTGAAGGCTTATATCGATTCCTTCTTCCAACATTATTTGGCGAATTTCTTTTGGTATTTCAGGATATTTGATCGGAGTATCCTCATCGGTTCCTGCGCTAATAGCATCCTTCGATTCGGAATAGTAATTATAAAATGCCTCTGCCATCTGGCTTCTGCCGACATTGCCTGAACAAACAAACAGAATTTTTTTCATATTGGTAAGTTAACACCGCAATTTCTATCTAACAACCACCGTAGGATACTCATCCTTCGGGGGTTTTGTTTTTTATAAATTTTTAGACGCTTAGATGTTAAGAGCGAAGCGGATTTTCGCTTATTGCATGCCAGTGGGCATCTCCATGATGCTTACTCCGGCCGGAAGTTCAAATACGCTGTCCGGTATATCTGTGAATTGGATGTTTTTGTATTCCATTATCACCGTGCCCTCGGGCGTCACGGCTTCAGTTCGCACGGGGAAGCCGTTCTTTTTCCAGATCCAAGATTTTGTTTTTGTCCCTTCCGCGTTATATTCAATCACGGTGCAAACTTTTCCGTCCAAGGTTTCGGTGCCGATGTGCACTGGCTTGTAGACCTCTAGGTTTTCAGTGGGGGATGTTGGCACGGAAGTGTCATCCCATTTCATTTTGATTGCCATGTTTTGCGCCGGCATATATGTATACATGGTTTTGGCGTCCATATCCATTAGACTTATTGCGGTCTGTCCCTGAGTCCTCATTTCCGTTTTCATTTTGTTCTTTTTTAGCCAGGTTTTGAGGGTCATCTGCGGCGCTCCGGGCATTGTCATGGTCACATCATATTTAACCGAGGAGATGCTTGAGCCCATGCCTAATAGTTCGCTTAAGGTATCGGTCGCGGATTGTTCTGTGGTTCCTTTTTCGGGCGCTTTTGCGCAGCCGCCGGCCACTAAGACGATCATTAATAAAGAAGCCGCCAATAACGATAGTGTTTTGGAGTTGATTTTTTTCATATTTTTTTAAGTAATTATATTTAATTTGAAAATTTTTTAGCGCAAAATCCAGCCGCCATCCACAACTAATACTTGCCCCGTAATATAATCGGATTTGTCAGAAGTCAGAAACACGCAAGCTTGTGCTATGTCATCCGGCGTTCCCATACGCCCCCACGGAATGGCGGCGATGGTTCCTTGTTTCGCATCCTTTGTCATGGTGACTGTTGCGCCCGGAGTTTCAATGGCGCCCGGCGCTACTGCGTTTACATTGATTTTTTTCGATGCAAGTTCCAGGGCCAGCGCTCTGGTCATGCCATTAATTCCGCTTTTGGAAGCGCAGTAATGCACCAACCCCTCAAATCCAATCAGCGAGGCGATGGAGGAAATATTCACAATTTTACCGCCGGCTTTCATTTTTTTAACCGCGGCTTGAGAGCACAAAAATGCACCTTTTAAATTCACATCTTGCACCTTGTCCCAATCCGCTTGTGTCATCTTTGCGAAAGGCACGAATGGATAAATTCCCGCGTTATTCACCAAAATATCCAATCTGCCGAATTTTTTTATGGTTTGGGAAATCAAATTGTCTACATCTGCCTTTTTTGACACATCGCAGGCCACGGCCAGAGATTTTACTTTCAATTTTTTTATTTTCTCAGCAGCTTTTTTACAGCCCGCCAGATCAACATCACACACTGCAACATGACAGCCCGCTTTGGCCAGCGCTAAAGCGATACCCAATCCAATGCCCTGCTTGGCGCCGGTTACAATCGCGACTTTATTTTTTAATTGCATGTTATTTAGATTATCTAATTATTATTTATACTTAATATATTTTGTACCCGGTACCCGCGTGCCTGGCACCTTGGAGACAGGGATGCGTCAATTATATTAAAAAATCCTGAAAATTGATACTCATCCCCGGGGGTTCTTGGTTTAGCCAGAGATAGAAAGAGTTAGCGCTTTAAAATATTTTTCGTTTTCTAGAATTTTTCTAAACCATGTTGTGTAATGATCCGGATTTTTTCTTATATCCTCCTTTAAATCGTCCATGTCCATCCATTTATAATCCATAACTTCTTCCGGGTCTGGAGTTGGTTGATCGTCGTAATACCCTATAAATACATGATCGAACTCGTGTTCGGTTAGCCCATTCTCGTAATCTGATCTGTAAACAAAAGAAAAAATTTCGTTTGTAGGAGTTGTAAATCCCATTTCTTCCTTAAGTCTTCGCTGAGTAGCATCACTTAAATCCTCGCCAACTTCTGCGTGGCTGCAAACAGTATTCGACCACAGTCCGCCGGAATGATATTTCTCTTTTGCTCTTTGCTGCAAAAGAAGTTCGTTTTTTGAATTGAAAATAAAAATCGAAAAAGCCTCGTGAAGTTTGGCTTTAACATGAGCTTCAAGTTTATCAATAGCGCCAATCCTATTTCCTTGCTCGTTAACCAAATTGATCATAGATAAATATTTTTAGAATTTTTCTGATTTTTATCTTCAACTCTTTTTTCTAATTATTTTAATGCCCTTGATTCCAAGGACCAGCAAACCCACGATTAATATTTTCAAAATATAATGACCTTGTATGTTTAAAAAGTTTTTAGTCATCGGAGTTATTTCTCCAACGATAAGATGGACGACAATACTAATTGGTAATGCCAGGTATAGCCAATTTCGTTTTGGTACATCAATTCTGAGTTTGCGAAAGAGTTTGGATAATAGGGGAGAGAGTAAATATATTCCAAGAAAAGTCACAGCAAAATCAAAAATTGCGTAACTGCCAATACGAAATTGTCTAAGGTATTCAATTGAAAACATACGGTTTTGTTTTTACTAGTTTTAGCTTAAGATGAGCTTATCATTATATGATCCCAAAAG
>JAHIUG010000073.1 GCA_018817245.1 Patescibacteria group bacterium
TAAGAGGGGGTTGGGGGCGTTACTGCATCCAGTTCGAATAAACACTAGTGGAACTAACCCCTCCAACCTCCCCTTAAGGCTGATCAATGGGAGGATTTTTCAAATTTTAGATCTATATTGTGGACTTGGTTTTTTTGGAATTTATCTGGCGAAAAAAAATCCACACTTACGCGTGTCCGGTTTTGAGATCGATGAGCAAGCGATTGAACTTGCTAAAAAAAACGCTGAGATAAATGGCGTTTCTGATCGCTGCTTATTTGTAGCTGGAAAATCCGAGGATCTGAGTTGGAAAGATATTGACGCCGATGTTGTAATTGTTGATCCGCCGCGCGCAGGGCTGCATCCCAAAGTTATAAAAACGCTTTTGGAAAAGAAACCGCGCTCCATTATCTATGTTTCGTGTAATTATCCACGCCTGGTTGAGGATCTTAAAGAATTAAAAGCTGAATATAAGATCGCCGACCTGCATGCTATTGACCAATTCCCAAATACACCGCATGTTGAGGTCATATGTCATCTCGAGCGTAGCCGAGAGATCTCTTTCAAAAGATTTCTCCGCTTCGCACTTCGGAAGTGCTTCGGTCGAAATGACAGTAAATAAATACTGTATACTTAATAATATGAAATCCGGATTCGTAATTCTCGCAGGTAGATCCAATGTCGGCAAATCAACGCTGCTTAATGCGCTTGTGGGCTCCAAAGTTGCTATTGTAACTCCCAAGCCCCAAACAACGCGCCAGCCAATGCGCGGTATTTTGCATGATGAACGCGGACAAATCGTGTTTGTGGATACGCCAGGTGTTTTCTTGGGACGCAAAGATATTATTTCAAAAAAACTTAACGCTATAGTCGAGCAATCACTCAAAGGCGTGGATGCGGTTGTTTATGTAATGGATCCAACGCGCGCACCAGGGCCGGAAGAAGAAAAAATAAGTAAACTGTTACGCGCCGCAAAAGTGCCGATTATAAATATTTTGAACAAAAGTGATTTGCCGATGGACGAGCGACCGTTTCGCGAAAATTATTTGGAAACTGATGTGGGCCAAAAGGAAACTCTCGAGCTCTCAGCTAAATCTCACAACAACCTGAATCTTTTGGTTGACTCATTATTTGATCTAATGCCTGATGGAGACGAGTACTATCCCCCGCTTCAGATAACGGATCTGCGTCAGCAGGAATGGTTAGAGGAAATTATTCGCGAAAAAGTTTTTCTTTCGTTAGAACAAGAACTGCCATACTCAGTCAAAGTTTCTGTTGAAGAAGTTGAGGAGCGCAAAGGCGGACTTCGCTACATCGCTGCAACAATTTGGACAACTGAAGAGCGCTACAAAGGAATGATCATCGGTGCAAAAGGTGCCAAGATTAAAGAGATCGGCAGCAAAGTACGCAAAGAGCTGGAAGAAACTTTGCAATCAAAAGTTTTCATTGATTTGAATGTGAAGGTTGATCCAAAGTGGCCAATTCGATTCTCTAAAGGAGATATTGGCCTTTAAGCTTGACAAGACTCCCGATACCTTGTATTTTAGGCGAGTTCTTTTTCTTCGCTTCCAGAATCCGTCACAAAAAAGGGTGAAAGATGCGACAACCGACGACAGACCAGCTTTTGGCCGCAGCACACCACGAACACGTGGGGCTCGTTACCCCTCCAAAGAGCATGATCGATGAAGCTGCGCGAACAGTCACGGAAGACGATCCCGCGCCAATCAGCTCGCCGCTGGACTCGTACCGAGGAGGAGAACGGCTCGCCGCCCTGCAGCGGCAGCTCTCAGAACGAGCGACGAACTGCAGCTGAGTGCCTAGTTCCAATCTAGGCGGACATTAATCCGCCCCTAAAAAAACTCCGCCATTTTCCTAGGCGGAGTTTTCATTCACACTCTTCACTATACTAGTCACTAAGTGACGAGTATCATATTTCTCAAAAAAACAACAAATAAAACATTCCGAATACTAGTCACTTAGTGACTAGTATTTTTTCTTTTCCAGGAAACCACTCATGGAGGCCAACTAATCACGAGTAGTTGTTAGTAAGAAGCCGGAATGCGGGGATGAATGGACGACGAGCAAAACGAGTTTGCGCGAAGCGAAATTAATAAATGGAAACCCCGGGTGAAGCGGAGCGGAACCCGGGGAGGA
>JAHIUG010000074.1 GCA_018817245.1 Patescibacteria group bacterium
ATGATGTTCCAATCGGGATCTACGACAAAGATTGGAGCGAACACGACACGATCGGCAAGAGTGGTAGTATCCATATCCCAAGCGAGGTGACCGTGGGTGCGTCCAAGGTCGACATCACCTGCATTGAGTACGAAGATTAGTGACGTACATTTTCTGACCGCCTGGTGTAAATCGCGGCGGTTTTTTTATTGACATCGCACAAATAATATGGCAGCGGTTAAGTATGGGGTACCTGGTACCTGCGTACCTGGTACCTGGGGGACAGGTATGTCTGTAAACTAATATGCCAAGAGCACCACGTATTATTGATCCAAACTCTGTTTATCATATTACCGGTAGGGGAAATAATAGATCTACCATTTTTCATGTTAAAGAAGATTACCAAAGATATTATTCCTTATTGAAAGAAAAAAAGAAGACTTACGGATTTTCTATTTTTCATTACACTTTAATGCCCAATCATATACATTTATTGGTTAGACCAAATAATGCTGAATTTTCAGCAGCCATGCATGCGGTGCAGATGAATTATGCTAAAGATTATTGCAAAAAATATAATTTTAAAGGCCATGTTTGGCAGGGCCGGTTTGATGACTCTCGAGTAGAGAATGACGCCTATTTATTTGCCTGTGGCAATTATATTGAGACAAATCCTGTGCGTGCAGGGTTGGTGGTTAATCCGGAGGACTGGGATTGGTCTAGCTATAGGTTTTATGCTTTCGCTGAATCGAATGATATTGTTGATTTAGATCCGCTTTTTGATTCTTTGGGATTGAGTGATGAAAAGAATAGAATTATGTATAGAGCTTTGGTTGATAAAACTCGCGCTGTTTGAACTCGCCCCCCATTTTTAAAGGAAATTGTGCCTCACACCTGTCCCTCCGGTACCAGGTACCCAGGTACCAGGTACCTGGGTACCTGGTACTGTGGAGTGGGAAGATTGCGGTTTTTTTATTGACATAGCATCCAAAATATGGCAGCGGTTAAGTATGTACCTAAATTTTCCGCGTACTGTTGGATCAGCTGCCGGTTGGGTTATGCTGGCTTTTGTTTTTGGCGTGGCTCTTCATTCTTTTAAACTTTTTTGGCATGTTCCATCGTGGGTTTGGCTCATTCTGTTCGTAACTTTCGGAATCGGGCTTGTTTCGCGTTTGTCATTCAAATCAAAAGTAGTAATTACTCTATTATTCGCATTCTCTCAGGGCTTTTGGCGTTGTGACATTGCATCCGCCCCAAGAATACGCTGGATAGAAGGTAAGGCTTTCGTGTTTCGTAGCGATCAACCAAAATCTGACTTTGGAAAACAAATGTATGAGTGGCGCAAATTTGTTACTGCGCGAATTCAGTCATCAATCCCACCAAAAGAGGCATCGTTGGTTTCGGGCATTCTGTATGGTGATACGGACTTTACCAAGGAGCAGCGCGAAACGTTTATTTCATCCGGTCTCATGCATATAGTGGCTGTGTCCGGATCGAACGTGACGGTAGTGGTGCAGATTGTGGCTGCTGCAATTTTAGGTTTGGGCTTTAGAAGACGTCATGCTTTTTATATAACTTGCGTCGGCATATTCTTATTCGTTGCCTTCGTAGGTTTTGAAGCTTCGGTTATGCGCGCTGCATTTATGGGATGTTTGATTTTACTATCGCGTGAAGTGGGTCGCATGGTTTCACCGTTTCGCTTGTTGCTAGTAGCGGCCACAATTCTGCTTTTGATAAACCCATGGCAGCTGGTTTTTGATGTTGGATTTGCGCTGTCGTTTTTGGCTATGTGGGGCTTATTGTCTTGGGCTCCACTTTTTCATTCTTGGTTTCGCAGACTACCTAAGTTTCTTGGTATACGAGAAATATTTTCTACCAGTCTGGCCGCAACTTTGATGACAGCTCCTTATCTGGGCTGGGCATTCAATCGCATGTCGTTTGCCGGTTTGTTCACTAACGTTTTAGCTCTTCCGCTCATAATCTGGATCATGGGTTTGGGTACGCTCGCTGCAATTTGGGGGACTCTACCTGGGAGTTTGTGGGTGAGTGCACCAGTATTAGGTTTAGCTCGCACCATCGAAAAGATCGCGGAACTAACGTATCTCGTGCCTTGGTTGGATGTGCGAATTTACGGTATGCAGTTATCCACACTGATAGCTACTTACGCGCTCATTATTTATTTATGGCGTCAACTGAGCAGAAAAAATGACTTATCAACAGATTTACACGTTTAATCAAGATTTCCGCTTCTTTTTTCGCCTGTTGTTAATCGGTTCTGACATGTTGAATGATGACTATACGAACCTATATTTGCGCTGCGGAACAATGCGAATTTTCTTGTCATAAACCTTAAACATGTTTTTTTGACACTATGAAAATAAGTCCCATAATAAAAGGTGAGGGTCGCAAGATCCCGTACCTCGACAACTGAAGGAGATGAGCAAACATTAGAGTGAAGTCATGAGCTTAGATTGAGGTCATGCGCACCGGGTGTTAGCGGGGAGTAAGGCGGCCTCGTTAATCACCACGATCCGGTACTGGTAACTAGGTCGTAGATGGGCGTCGAGAGGAAACTGGTCTCAACAGATCTCGTATAGAGTCACTCAATCGTCATGTCACTATCCAGGGTGATGTGAAAGACGTGTTCGTTTCGCTGGGTAAAATAAAAATAAAACCAGTGACGTGAGGCGCAAAAATATGGTGTGAAGAAAAGGGCACGAATTCACGTTCATAAAACAAAAATAAAAATATAAAGCTTTGTCCAATTCCCGTGTAAGTGATCAGGGGTCAGGAGTCAGAGGCCCGGATCCAGCCTCAGATATCTGATCGCTGAAATCTGCTGTGGTAAGTATCTGATAAAGCTTTTATGACTCATCTCCCGGTTGTTCGAAAAACGTGAACGCTCGCCCGTTCTGGCCAAGATGCATACTGGCCGAGAATGGGAAGGCGTTCTCAACGGAGCTCTTCCTCTTTCCGACATTTGTCGGATAGTACCTTACAAATTGGACTAAATCGGTCCAAGGAGACAATCGTCATGATCAGACGATTAGGAACTGCAATGCTGGTAACTAGTGTTCTCATCCTGCTCGAGTTTGTATGGATGGGAGCTATTCTTTCTGGTTGTTCTTCCAAAGAAATCGAAGAGATTTTGTTGGGGGATACCGGAGAGATGTTGAATGAAAAAGTGCCGTGCACTGTGAGCCAGCCAAGATATCCCACGCTTCCGACGGATATGGCGTATACATATGACGGTCGCGCATTTTACACGGATGGCAATCATCTGGGGTATGACATTGAATTGGATGAGGGAACTCCCATTCATCCTATTGCTTGCGGGATCATCCGAATCTATCGATCCGCTAATGGATACGGTCGACTGGTTGTGGTGATTGAGCATGAATTGTCTGAACCTATCATTGTTTTCAATGGCTTGGGTGAGCAAGTAACTATTACTTATTTTTTGAGTATCTACGGTCATTTGCGCAAGAGTCAGGATAGGGCCGGAACAACAGGCATCCTTCCGTTTAAGTCAGGAGATATGGTCGACCCACAAGATGTGATTGGCTATATTGACAATGATGATTACAACGGAGACGGTGCCGAACATCTGCATTTGGGAATCCGTTTGCAGACTGCTGTGAACGCGCAAAAAGCGGACCTTAATTGGTTCCGCGGATACGATACCAAGCCGAGTCAGCGCAAGTGGTTTTCTGATCCGGTTTTGTTTCTCTCCACGCTGACAACGGGGATCAAACAAGTGCTTTGGCATCCGCCGGGTACGGTGCTGTATCGTTCGGTAGACGGGTCTTTCTGGATGGTCGACGGTGATTTACGACGCAGTCTCATCGATCATCAATCATTGATTCAAGAAGAATTGAGCGAGCGCGCCGTGTATACGACTGACGCGGAGCTATCGTGTATGGAAGATGCCGGATCTTATATCTCGCCACGCGCGGGTCATCCGATTATCAAATTCGCGGATGAGCCGGCTGTGTACGAGATTACCGGTGTAGGTCCTGGCCACTGGCGTAAGACATTTATCTCATACGATGCTTTTAGGTCCTGGGGTCTGAAAGATAATGAGATCGATGTTATGCCTGCTGAGGAACGCGAGAAAGTTTTTGCCAAAACCGAAGATCATGGTTTTCGAACCATGAGAGACGGTTCTCTTGTCAAAGCTGATAAAGAGAGTGAGGTGAGCGTAGTGGCCTCGGGTCAGCGTTTACCAATAATGGATTGGGAAACTTTTTTGGCTCTTGGCTACAAGGCTGAACGGATCGTGACTATCAAAAAGGATGTAATCGATTTGGTTGCAGGACAGCGTGGATCGTTGATTACCAACGATATAATTGGGCATTGCGCTCATCCATCTGCTTGTATTGATAACTGTCCGCCATCCACACCGGGTGGTGGAATCGGAGATTCGGATTCGGGAGGTGAGCCTTCCTGTTTTGAAAAGCATAAGAACACGGAGTGCAATATCGTGTTCGAAGGTAAAAAATTGTGTGGCGATCTAATCTGTCATTGTGGAATCTGGAAACTCATTGAACAAGCGAATGGCGAGTGTAGTTCCAGTTCGTCATCGAGTTCCAGTTCTAGTTCTAGTTCTAGTTCCAGTTCCAGTTCCAGTTCCAGTTCTAGTTCGAGCAGTACTTCGACCAGCACCAGTAGTTCATCTACGAGTGCTTCGAGTGGCAGCTCTTCGTCAGGTAATGGATCTTCGTCGAGCAGCTCAAGTTCGAGCGGTTCTGGCGGCGGAAAACCAAATGATATTCCCGCCGGCAAGGTGCTGTTCGAGTACATCGGTCCAAAGATGCCTGGAACGATCGAATTTCAGGGCATGTGGGATCCGCCAGGTCCAATCTTTTACGACTGGGTGCCATCCACGTTCGCTCAATGTAAGGACAAGGAACCCGGCGACGGCAAACTTCAGTGTTTGCTGGATATGCCGAGTGGCACAACTAAGTTCCTATTCACACTGCATCTCCCGGATGGGAGTTGGTGGGGTGATATGTCGTTTGATCCTCAGGGGGGAAAGGGGAGCACTATCGGCACAGTTATTCTAACCGGTCCGAATGGCAATATCTCGTATATAATGTTGCCAAACGGTTCCGGACCAATGTATATGAATGGATACGTTTCCATCGTACCTTGATAATTTCTCATGACGCTTCTGAACTTTTTGGGGGCGTCATTTTTATACACACCCCTCTATGTCTTGCACGTTGAAATCCGGTATGAGAAGATATAGAACGAAAATAGAACACTTAATAATTAACACATAATTTAAAATCCGTAACTCGTAACTTTTCGGGTTTTGGGTTCTAGGTTATGGATCCTAGGAAACATATGACTAAAAAAATATCTGATGTGCGTACAGAGCGACAAAAAATGGCTCAGGAAGCAATCAATCAAATAAAACAACGTTTTGGTGACGGTTCTATTATGCGTCTTGGTGAAGCTAAGAAGATGGAAGTGGATGTAATACCAACCGGCTGTCTGTCTTTAGATTTGGCGCTGGGTGTCATGGGAGTGCCGCGTGGTCGTGTGATCGAGATCTACGGTCCGGAGGCTTCCGGCAAAACAACGCTAGCGCAACATATCGTAGCTGAACTGCAAAAGCAGGGAGGGATTGCCGCGTTTGTTGATGCGGAGCACGCCCTTGATCCGGAATACGCGCGCAAAATCGGAGTTAATGTTGACGACTTGCTAATATCGCAGCCGGATAACGGAGAACAAGCACTTGATATTGTGGATACGCTGGTCAGATCAAATGCTGTGGATGTTATTGTAATAGACTCTGTGGCAGCACTCACTCCAAAAGCCGAACTTGACGGAGAGATGGGTGACAGGCACGTGGGTTTGCAAGCGCGTTTAATGAGTCAGGCTTTGCGTAAGCTTACGTCAATTATTTCCAGGTCAAGTGCAAGTGTAATTTTTATCAATCAGATTCGTCATAAAATCGGTGTTATGTTTGGCAACCCGGAAACAACAACCGGCGGATTGGCTCTTAAATTTTATTCCTCTGTTCGAATAGAAGTTCGTCGCAGCGCGCAAATAAAAATGGCTGAGCGAATAATGGGAAACCGCGTAAAGGTAAAAGTAGTGAAAAATAAAGTTGCACCGCCATTTAGAACATGTGAGTTTGATATTATGTATAACGAGGGCATCTCATTATCAGGTGACCTATTGGATGTCGGATCTGAGTATGGAGTTGTGCAAAAGTCAGGGCATTCATATAGCTTCGGTGAAGAAAAAATTGGTTTGGGAAGAGAAAAAGCCAAGGCTGCTCTAAAAGAGAGACCGGAATTAATGAAGGAAATCAGAGAGAAAGTAATAACCGTATGGCAAGAGCGTGAAGGTGTCGCTGCTCCCAGTCTATCGGTTCCTGATCCTATTGAAGACGATCTACCACCACCAGAAGATCAATAAATTGAAGCATATCCTCAAACAACGTGACTAAATCGTAATAAGTCGCTAAAATTAGGATCAAACATGGGAAGAAGACGCAGAAGAGGGTTCAAGTTTGATTTCTCACTTGAACCAGATACGAAGCATGGCATTTTAACAATTGCTATTTTCGCATTAGCAGCATTGTTGTTGCTGTCGCTCTTTGATTTGGCCGGAAGTCTGGGAGTAGTATTGGATCAAGCAATGTCGCATGTTTTTGGTTGGGATAAAATCGTATTGCCGTTCTTCTTAATTGCTATCGGATATCATAATTTGTCACCCGATCGTCTACCCTTAAGGCTTGCAAATTATATTGGTTTCGTATTATTTTTTCTTTCCTTAAATCCATTCGTTCATTTAGTCACTTTTGCGCGCGAACAAGTTCCGGTAGAAGCATTGATCACAGCAGGAGGAAAATTAGGCGTGTTATTAGCTGAACCGTTTGTGGAGATTATGGGTCTGTTTGGCGCTGGCGCTGTGTTTCTGGCGTTGTTCGCAGCCTCCCTTCTTTTGATTTTTAACACATCATTGGAACGCGTCATGTATTTTGTTTCCGGAGTGTTCATGATTTTAAAAAAGATTATCTGGGGTTTATTTGCACCGATTCGAATATTAATGTCGCGCACAAACGAACGACGTGAACGAGCACTACGTGATTCCTATAAAGAAGAAGGCTCTTCTGAAGAGGATGTTGAATTTATCGAGGAAGAAGAGGATGGGGAGGCGGAGGAGGAGGGCGAAGACGAAGATCTTGAAGATGAGTCGCCCGCACCTGTTGCTAAGCGCCGCAGAAAGCGTAGGCCTCTTATTGATGTGCCAATTGAATTATTGACAAGGCGTGATCAAAAACCAACTTCCGGCGACATTGAGCATAATGAGCTGGTTATTCAGCGTACTTTGGAAAATTTTGGTATTCCCGTGGAAATGACAGAAGTTGCAGTTGGTCCAACTGTGACACAATTTTCGCTCAAACCGGCTGAAGGCGTGAAGCTCTCTAAGATTACATCTCTACACAATGATCTTGCGTTGGCATTAGCAGCACATCCTATTCGTATCGAAGCGCCAATCCCGGGTAAATCACTTGTTGGTATTGAGGTTCCCAATCAATCTGTTGCCACAGTTGGTGCGCGTGAGATTTTTGAGACGAGAGAGTGGCGCGAACGCAGTAATAATTTGTGTTTTGCTTTGGGCAAAGATGTTGCTGGAAAACCTTGGGTTGCGGATCTGTCACGCATGCCACACTTGTTGGTGGCTGGCGCAACCGGTTCAGGCAAATCAGTGTGCTTGAACACAATATTAATGTCACTTCTTTATTCTAACAGCCCGGATGATTTGAAGATGATATTAGTTGATCCAAAAAGAGTTGAATTGCCAATTTATAACGGAATACCGCATCTGGTTGTCCCGGTAATTACAGAAGTAGATAAAACGATTAACGCTCTTAAGTGGGCTTTGCGCGAGATGGACCGACGTTTTGATATTCTGTCAAAGTTTAAGGCACGCGACATAGCGAGCTACAATCAAAAAGCCGAAGAAAAAATTCCTTATATGGTCATTGTTGTTGACGAGTTGGCTGACCTAATGATGACTGCCATGGCTGACGTTGAGGGTGCGGTTGTGCGTTTAGCTCAGATGTCTCGAGCAGTTGGTATTCATCTTGTATTGGCAACGCAACGTCCGTCGGTTGATGTTATTACCGGTCTGATAAAAGCAAACATTCCGGCACGCATTGCTTTTGCCGTGGCCTCTACTCCGGATTCCAGAACGATTCTTGATCAAAGCGGAGCGGAAAAACTATTGGGTCGCGGTGATATGTTGTTTGCCACAGCAGAAATGTCCAGCCCCAAGCGTATTCAGGGTTCGTTTGTATCTGATGATGAGACAAAGCGCGTTGTCGAATTTCTGAAATCTAAATACGATCCTGCTGATTATGATGAATCCGTTACCGAACGAGCCAGAGCTGGTAGTACGGTGATGGGTGGCATGGTCGTTGGAGATGATAGCGATCCGTTAATTGATGAGGCGAAAGATGAGATTATTCGCGCTGGTAAAGCCTCTGCTTCACTACTGCAGCGCAGACTTAAAGTTGGATACGCGAGAGCCGCACGTATTTTGGATATTTTAGAGCAAGAAGGTTTCATTGGTCCGGCAGATGGGGCCAAGCCACGAGAATTGTTAAATGCTGATTTTAGTAATCAGATGGGCGAAATCCCAGCTCCTCAATCTTCTTTTAAGGAAGAGGAAGAAGAGGAGGAAGAAGAGGAAGAAGAAGTAGAGTGGAAAGAAGTAGATGATAATAACGATGATGAGGAAGAAGATGATGTAGAAGCTGAAAAAGAGGAAGAAGATATTGAAGAAGATGGAGCGGAAGAAGCAGAGGTTGATGGAGAAGAAGATTTAGAAGAAGAAGCAGAAGATATAGATGGAGTAGAAGATGACGACGATGGGCTTGAAGAAGAGGAGCGTACATAATTCTTGTAGGGCATATGTCTTTCATTCACAAACAACTTGGTGGTGAGGGTAGTTTTGGATCGGATTTAAAGGAATTGAGAGAATTACGCGGTTTGACGCGTGAGCATCTGGCCGAAATCACAAATATTCATACCTCGGTCATAGAGGCTCTGGAAGAAGAAAATCTCATTGATCTAAAAGACCCGGTTTATGCAGAACGTCACGTAAGGACGTTGGCTTTGACTTTGGAAAGCCAACCAACTTATTTCTTAAAGAAGTACAGGAAGCTTCTTAAGTTGCATCAGATTACTTACCCTGATCCGTTGTCAGTCCATTCTACAATCAAGAAAAAGGATTTTTTTGTAACTCCTAAACTTGTGACTTTGGGTGGCTTTTTTTGTTTGGTTTTTTTTGTGACCGCTTATTTATTTTGGCAGGCATATCTTCTTCAAGAACCACCACCATTGAACATTCTTTCGCCTCAAGACGGTATGCATCTGGATTTTCCACGAGTAGATGTGAGCGGCGAGACCGTACCAAGCGCAGTGGTTACAGTTAATGGTCAAAATGCCGTTGTGGATAGAGATGGAAATTTTAGTCTTAAGCTTGATTTACCGCGCGGGCTTTCTACGTTAAACATTGAGGCAAGACGGCGCTACGGTTCTCCGGTCAGCAAGATCATGCGCGTTACGTACGAAAGACCTGTTTTAAATGATGAAATCCAAAATACGAATGATGAATGAAGGATGCGATCAGATTATAATTACCTACATTTGAAATTAGTCATTCAAAAAAGCCCCGGAGGGCTTTTTGTGTTGTGCGCTTTGAGCTGCGAAGAGTGCCACGTTAAGGAAAGACGTCGAGTCTCATGGGAGGAGAGAGACCAACCTATTTACTGAAAGTAAAAGGGTCGGATCCACGATTCCTGATATCTTTGGAACGTACATTCTTCACAGCTCAAAGCACACAGGACGATTCTAAAATAGAGGATAAATGATTGATTGTCAAGCCTCAATAATAAAAAAATCCGATCATGTTGCCATGACCGGACGGAGTGGGGTGAGAACGAGAGAGCGAAGTCAGGAGTCGAATCCCGGGTGAAGATCTGCGATGCACACTTGAGCATTATCCAGCTTCAGCAGCACTTCGGATTCTTTCTCCATGCCCGGAAGTTGTCGGACCAGGCTGGCGCCCAGGTGCTTTGCCATTCTCTTTAGTTGGCTGGTGCTCATGGCGCCTATCTTTAGAACAGGACGATCGCGTTTGTCGCGTAGAACGGTCCAGCCTTCTTGGTCGAGTTTGACCAAGGCTTTGAAATCCAGATCCAGATCAAGGAGCGCAGGCATGCGCGCGATCTGCCATTTATCCAACTTCACAAGAGTTCTTTCGCCGCGTTGATCCACTTGGATTTCTGCGGTCTGAACGACAATGAAGAACTTGGGTTCTTCTGCAGGTCGCTCGTCCCTCTTCCTTTTTGGTAGCTGGATTACTTCCGCTCCGTCGAAAGGTCTGGGAACAGTAGCGCTTGCCGCCCTATTCTTCGGCCAGGGGTTGCGCTTGGATTTTCCGTTGGTCCAAGCGTGCCCATATACACGAACCAGGTTCCCTTGAAATCTCCATCGTTCGCGTGATTTTTTATTCCTCCTATCTTGTCCTCGCTCGGTCGTCACAGCCTCACCTCCTTGTAGTAAGAATTATTGGTTGCTCAGCGCTTTTTTCGCAGGGCTTTATTTGCTTCTTCCAACTTTCCCTCTTTGAGCGAAAAGATTGACGGAACTGCCAAAGGCAGAACCAGAAGCAGGAAGATGATGAACGTTGCAATGGCCCATCCCTTGAGCAGGCAAACTATGAGCGATATGCAAAGCAAAAAGAATATGGCTGCGAGAAAAAAACTGCTTTTTTGTTCTTCCAATGCTCTCTCCCTTCTCTTCGAGTGTTAATGAACAAAAGACGCTCATTCAAAACGAACTGGAGTGGTTGACTCTGTGCCAAAAGTCACATGCCAACCCATAAGAGTGAGGATCAAACTTTTTGAGTTCAGCCCTGGGGCCGAAGTCTACTAAGAATAATTCATAGCACTCTTTTCCTCCATTTCGTTTCGAACGAACGTGATTATAATTCCCAATCTGGGACTAGTAAATATAGCTTATTTTCAGGGAAATGTCAACCCCTATATGGTAGTCCCGCATTCTAATATCAATGCACCGCTTACATCTCTGATTTCAACATCAAAAAATTCAAAACCAACAAAAAGTACGCGATCACGCAATTTTCGTTGGTGTTAAGATTGATTTACTTGATGTGATTATTGATCAATGTTTTTAGGGCTTATTATCCAATCGTAATTAATTTAGAGTTCAAATCAAATATTCAAAAACCCACCAAAAATCTCCTATCGGCAATTATTGGTGGGTTTTTTATTTTGTTGTTTTCGGATTTTAAATGGTGCATCCATGAGTTGAATACACAAGCGTATTTAGTGGTATATAGAGGGGATTTCGTATATTTCGTATAAGATTCGTATTTTCGTAGATCTTAACGAAAAACCCCACATAAATGCGAGGCTTTTCTTTGTTTTGTATTTATATTGATGAATAATCGACATGGATTTTCAAAAGGGAAGACCCCTCAAAAATCCATGGGATTGCAGGATCATCAAGTGATGCTCCTGCGGGTTGGTGGCATCGGTGGGAGTCGAACCCACTCGCATCCCTGAGCGCCCGGGAGGGCAGAGCAACCCGCTCTCTTTTTGTCAGGCGATGCCATGTTGCTGCAAGAATTTTCATCCTCACAAATGTGAAGGGGACTTGAGAAACCGTAGTCTCTCTTGTCCATAAGGTTGTACTTACAAAGCATGTTAGCCGGAGCCGACTGCAATGTGTTCCTTCCTTGATCATGCGCAGGGGAACCATGATTGTGCATGGACCGCTCATGAAGCTCTCCTCCACATTTGTGATGATGAATTGTTAGACCCAGGCCTAAGGCTAAATGGCCGAATGGCGTAAGGGCTAATGTAGTTTTTTCAAGGTTCTATTCTGAACTCACGATCAGATCTTCAAGCTTCTAACTTCTAGCTTCAGACTTCTGATTATGAACTCGGATTAGCGCTGGAGATGTTCGGTCTCCAGCGAAGAAGTGTTTTGGTTACAGCCCTGCCGACACAGGGCTATGTATGCTCCCGAGGCGCAGCACCGTTTTCCTCTCGTTGAGTGTTATGCCCCGATCTCTTTTGTGGGGGCGTTGTTTTTGTGACGAGAATCAGCCCGTCACTGTTGGTGAAAACTTTTCGTCGTGTTTTACTAGTTAGTATTTATACGGCCCTGCTGATTCAGGGCACTAGACCTTCCGCATGAACTTCCTTTTCTTGGATCATCTCTTCTGAACTTTGTAATAAGAATGATCCTGTTAGCGGTGAGCCGGGGTGTTTAGCGAGCGCCCTATTCTGTACCGGGGCTGCTGTTTACGGACCGGCGGTTCTGCCATCTGTTACTTATATTCGCAGATGACGCTCATGCTGCATGCGACTTTTTATCGCTATCAGCATCGAAACCACAATCGTGATTATGAGTTCAATGCTGCGCTGGAGGAGAACTCTAGGTTCTCGACTCCAGCAA
>JAHIUG010000075.1 GCA_018817245.1 Patescibacteria group bacterium
AGGAGCTTTTTGGTGGGTTTTTGGATATTTGATTCGAACTCTTAATTAATTGCGATTGGATAATAAGCCGTAAAAACATTGATTAATAATCACATCAAGTAAAACAATCTTAACACCAACGAAAATTTCGTGATCGCGCACTTTTTGTTGGTTTTGAATTTTTTGATGTTGAAATCAGAGATGTGATTGGTGCATTGATATTAGAATGCGGGGTAACCGGACAAGCCCTTGACAAAAGAGTGTTTTTTTATTACGGTCGGGATCGAGTTCTTTTTATTGACAAACAACTGGAGGTAGTAATGGGACCAAAACCGGAGACGATTATCATTCAGCCCAATGTCACAAGGCTGGGAGCATCGATAACTGTGCAGACTGACGTGGCTATAGAGCCTGATGGTATGGTTGTACGATTCGTGGATCAGACAAGTCGGCAGAATCTGCGCTTCAAAATCCGTGTTGAGTTGAATTCTGAAGCGGTTGAAGGAGAGCCGGCTCAGCGATTCCGTGTCACTCATGAGCAGTTCGATGCAGTTGCGGGAAACGTCTCTGCAGTTCTCAATGAGGTTTTGGGAAGTCTTGTGAAAAAATAGGAACCAGGTCTGGAATCCAAATCCGAACACAAATCTGAACCTGAAATCGAAGGAGGAAAAGAAGATGGATAGGAAATTTGTAAAACTTCAAGCAGATCTCAAAGTTGTAGCCGTAAAGTGCGGGGATGTTAAAGTCTTTGGGCTGTTGATGAATGATGTGAGCAGTCACCACACCTCCATTTCGGTTTTTATCATCGTAGGAGCTGATCTCAGAAAGATTGACTTTCCTCGTGCTAGTACCATAGTCGAGTACACCAATCGAAAAGGTTTCAACGGTTTGATGGAGATGATCATTTTCGGGGATACGTTTCTTGGAGCCACTCCAAATTTGCCACCAGATGATTTGTCAAAGCTACTTGAGTTCATGGATGACGTAGATCTGTTGAACAGTTTGCTCACTGGACACAAGGTAGATGGAAGTGATGCAGAGTTTGTCCAGAAGCGTCTCAAAGAGCTTGGTGACGACGCAGTCTGATTCTTTCGAGCACAATAAATCGTTCATTTGGGTAATTCGTGAATTACCCCTACAAAAGACCCCCTCGGGTCTTTTTTCTTACGCAGGCTAAAGACCTGCGCCTACAATTCTAATAAATCCTGGTCTGTAGCCGCCCCGACGCTATGTCGGGGCGTTCGAAAGAGAGGTTGGCTATATTTTGATGACCAGCTAAGATGGGCGGGATGTTAAATAATGCTGCTTGTTACGCTTTCGTTGATAGTCAAAATTTAAATCTAGCCATTAGAGCACAGGGGTGGGTTCTTGATTATGGGAGGTTTCGGAAGTATTTGCTCGATAAATACAATATCAGCAAGGCATTTTTGTTCATTGGGTACGTTCCTGGTAACGAAGCTCTTTATGCTAAATTGCAGCAAGAAGGATTTATCATAATCTTCAAACCCACCATGAAGCTTCCTAACGGCCAGATAAAAGGGAATGTAGACGCTGAATTAGTACTGCATACAATGATACAATTTCCATGGTTTGATCGCGCAATAATCGTATCAAATGATGGTGATTTTTATTGTCTGGTGGAATATCTTGAGAAACATAAGAAACTTTTGTGCATAATGATTCCAAACCGACATGCCTTTTCATCTCTTTTGCGACGTTTTGGAAAGCAGTTGCGCTTTATGAATGATCTGCGTCAAAAGTTATCTAATAACAATAAATCCCCGCAGAATAACCAGTCGGGGATCAGTTGATATCAGGGAGGGGCATTATCCTTCGGACGAAACCTTAGGCGTGTCCCCTCATCGTGATAAAGAAATCATACCAAATCCGATAGGTTTAGTAAAGGCTACTATGAATTCCCCAGATATTAAGAGTCCATTCGTCCACCTACATACTCACTCAATGTATTCGCTCCTGGATGCGTTGGGCGATGTTTGGGATATTGTGGAGCACGCAAAAAGTTTGGGTTATGATGCTTTGGCGCTCACAGATCATGCCGGGCTTTATGGAGCTGTGGAATTTTTTGAAGCTTGCAAAAAGCATGAGATCAAGCCCATCTTTGGCGTGGAGGCTAATATTGCGGCGCACAAAATGACAGATAAGCGAGCGCGAATTGACGACCGCATGAGTCATCTAACAATCCTGGCGGAAAGTTACGAAGGCTATCAAAATCTCATGCAACTAGTCTCGCTCTCGTTCTTAGAAGGTTTTTATTACAAAGCGCGCATGGATAAGGAAGTGCTTGCCAAATATCACAATGGCTTGATTGCGCTCTCAGGTTGTTTAAAAGGTGAGATTCCAGCTGCGCTCAAAGCTCATGACGAGGAAAAGGCTGAAAATCTCGTGCGCGAGTATCAGGAAATTTTTGGCAAAGATAATTTTTTTCTGGAGCTAGTTCATCATCCAGAATCTCCAACGCAAAACGAAGTAAATGAGCTCCTCATTCAACTATCAAAAAAAACAGGAGCGCCAGTTGTTGCCACAAAAGACGTGCACTATACGCACGCGTCTGATGATGATGCGCAAGATGCTCTCTCGTGTATTCATGCCGGCAAGTTGCTTGCAGAAGTGAATCGCTACTCCATTTCCGGAACGGATCATTCTATGGTTCCGCCCGATGTAATGATTGAGGCTTTTAAAGATATTCCAGAGGCAATCACGAATACGCGGCTTATTGCGGATCGTTGTAACGTCGAATTTGAACTTGGAAATACGTTGTTGCCAACAGTTGAAGTACCAGATGGTAAAACTCCGGATAGTTATTTGCGTGAGCTTTGTGAGATTGGATTGAAAGAGCGTTATTCGAATGAAATGCCGGCAGAAGCGAACGAGCGTCTTGATTTTGAGTTAAAGACAATTGAGCGCATGGGTTATGCTGCGTATTTTTTGATTGTGTATGACTTTGTGAAATGGGCTAAGGAGAATGGTGTGATAGTGGGGCCTGGGCGCGGTTCCGCAGCCGGCTCTATTGTCGCTTACGCGCTTAAAATTACGAACCTGGATCCTCTGCATTATGGCCTGCTGTTCGAGCGTTTTTTGAACCCCGATCGTATCTCCATGCCTGATATTGATTTGGATTTTGATGATATTAAGCGCGGCGATGTTATTAATTATGTTTCTGAAAAGTACGGACGTGATCGCGTTGCCGGCATTATAACTTTCGGAACCATGGCCGCAAAAGCCGCAGTGCGAGATGTCGGACGTGTATTGGGCTGGACTTTTCAGGAAGTGGATCGCGTTGCTAAAGCCGTGCCTCCGCCAGTGCAGGGTAGACATATGCCGTTAAATAAATCGCGGCAAGAGCATCCGGAATTAAAGGAAATGTATGATAACGATCCGCGCGTGCGACAGCTTATTGATCTTGCTATTAAGGTTGAAGGAACTACGCGTCATGCTTCTCAACATGCTTGTGGGATCGTGATTGCGCCACGGCCGCTGGTTGAATTTGCGCCTTTGCAAAAAGCGCAGGGTGGTGATGTGGAACAGGTGATTCAATACAATCTGCACGCGGCTGAGGCTGTGGGGCTGCTGAAAATGGATTTTCTCGGACTTTCCAATTTGACAATCATCCGTGAGTGCTTGGAGATTGTGGAAGCGGTGCACGAGGATACTGTGGACATGGATAATATTCCGCTTGATGACGAGAAAACTTTCGAACTCTTTGGCCGCGGTGAGACAACAGGAGTGTTTCAGCTTGAATCTGACGGCATGAAAAAATACATTCGCGCGCTGCAGCCGTCGCAGATTGAGGATATTATCGCAATGGTAGCGCTGTATAGGCCGGGTCCGATGCAGTTTATTGACTCGTTTATTAAGCGGAAACACGGACGGGAAAAGATTACATACGCGCATCCGCTTTTGGAAAACGCGCTAAAGAACACGTATGGTATCCCGGTTTATCAGGAGCAGATCATGCAAGTGTCAAAAGATATGTCGGGCTTTACCGGTGGTGAGGCTGATACTTTGCGTAAGGCAATGGGTAAAAAGATTGCTAAGCTCATGGGCAAAATGCGCGTGAAGTTTGTGGAAGGCGCTGTTAAAAATGATGTGGCGCGCGAGATTGCGGAAAGCGTTTTTAAACAATTCGAAGAATTTGCAGCTTATGGTTTTAATAAATCGCACGCAGCTTGTTATGCAATGATCGCGTATCAAACTGCGTATCTTAAAGCGCATTGGCCGGAGTGTTTTATGGCTGCGCTCCTCAATTCCGATTCGCAAAATTTGGATCGCATTACAATTGAAGTTGAAGAATGTCGGCGTATGGGTTTAGAGGTGTTGCCGCCGGACGTTAATGAATCTTATCCGGGTTTTGCTGTTGTGAAAGGTACGAACAAATTGAGATTCGGTCTTGCGGCTGTTAAAGGATTGGGATATGAGGTCGGGGAGATGATTATGCGCGAGCGCAAGAACAATGGTGCGTATAAAGATTTGGCTGACTTTGTTACGCGAATTCCGGGCAAGGCAATTAATCGCAAATCCTTGGAATGTTTGATCCGTTCGGGCGCGCTCGATCGTTTTGGAGATAGAAACTCGCTCTACTTTAACATTGAGGCGATTTTGGAATATCACAAGAAGGCTGAGCGCGAAGCTGCGAGCGGGCAGTTTAGCTTATTCGCTTCTTCATCTCCGGATGGGCGAGCGGCTTTAACTCTCAGGTCGGCGCCTCAAGCAACTAAGCAAGAGTTGTTGGCGTGGGAGAAAGAGCTCTTGGGTCTATACGTATCTGAACATCCGTTTGGTGAATATGCGGAGCGCTTGGGAGATTACGCAGTTCCTATCAGTAAGTTGTCCGAACTTAAGAAAGAGAAGAAGGTGCGCATTGGCGGAATGCTTATTAATTCCAAAAAGATTTTGACCAAAAATAACGAGGCCATGGTTTTCGCCAGGCTGGAGGATACAAGCGGGAGCACGGAGGCTGTTGTGTTTCCGCGCGTTTATCGGGAGAATCCTAATTTGTGGGAAGGGGATAAGGCGTTGATTGTTATGGGCAGACCATCTGAAAAAGACGATAAGATGAATATTTTGGTTGAGACTGCGTTTGAGCTGACAATGGATAATGTTGATGAAGTGCTGGGAAGTAACGGTAAATCCAATTTCCAATCTCCAACTTCCAATTCCCAAACGCAAGACCTCGGACCATCTGTAACTCTCCACGTTCGTGCCAAATTGCCTGACACAATGCTTTTGAAGTTGCGTCAGATTTTAGATGCGCATCCGGGGAATTACACGGTATATTTTTTTATTGACGATATTGGCGGTCAGCGCCGCATAAGATCCACATCTAAAATTTCGTTTAATGATGTTGTATTGAAAGAGCTGGAAGAGCTCCTTGGACGAGACACTGTTCGCATGAGCTAGAAAATCCCCTTCTTATCAAAATTTCTCAAGCCCTTGTTTTCTTAAACAGAGGCTTTTGATTTTATCAAGCGTTTTGTTGAAGATATTTTTTATCAATTGTAATTTTTGCATAGTTACAAATTTTCTCCGTTAATTTCTTTTTTTATCTTTTTGGTTAAGGCAACAACTTTGCGCGCTCGCGTAAACTTGTTACCCTAGTAATATAGAAAATATTTTAAATATATGCCCGATAAGAATAAGAGATCTAAGATTAAATATGGCGAAGTTACAAAAGCAATTCTCGGTTTAGTGGCTGTCGCGGGTTTGGTTTCTGTATTTGTATTAATGCCCGGATTGGCAAAGGCTGTTCCAGCTTTCCGGAAACGTCCACCAGCACAGAAAAAGAAACATCTCAGAATAGCTTTAAAAAGATTGGAGAAACGTGGTTTGATACAAGTTAGAGTTAATCAAATAGGTGAAGAGAGAGTTAAAGTAACTTCAAAAGGACATGAAGAATTCGTGCGGTATGCACTTAAAGATAAGAAAATAAAAAAACCCAAACGTTGGGATAAAAAGTGGCGGGTGGTTATGTTTGATGTGCCTGAAAAATATAAAAGCTCCAGAGATCATTTTAGAAGAACTATTCAATCAGCTGGCTTTATAAAATTGCAAAGAAGCGCATGGATCTATCCATATCCTTGTGAGGAGATCATAGAACTTGTGAGCTCTGTGTACAGAATGAGCTCGGGCATGGTGTATCTTACATGCAGTCGTTTTTCTGTGGATGAAAAATTTATAAAGCATTATAAATTGAAAATTAAAAATTGATTTTAAGAAACAACTTTGCGCGCTCGCGTAAACTTGTTGCTTGGCCTTGAGGGGAGCTTGTCTGACTTTTTTAATTTTTTTGTATCATTTATAGCTGATGACTAAACTAGTATTACTGAGTGTAAATTTAGGATTGTGCATTCAACTCATGGATGCACCATTTAAAATCCGAAAACTACAAAATAAATAACCAACGAAAAATGACCGATAGGGGGATTGACCCGTTAATTCGGTTGATCGTAACCCCTACAGTTGATGGTCTTTTTTCGCATAAGATTGAGATTGATCCGTTTTTTGAAAGATTGCTCTGTACTTGATCCGCGAATTCGATATAACAGGTCTCTGCAAACCTGTACTAAAGATTCAGCAGCACCGGAAGTGGTTGGCAGGTGTAGTTCCGGATGTTTAATATATGTTCTATATTCATGTACATAACGAATGAATCCCTTTAGAGCCTGGTGTGACCTCTTGGACTTTGTCAGAATAAGTAAACCCTCAAGGTGCAAAATATTTCTTTCCAGTCTCTTATAAGAGCGAGTATGCAAGATTTGTTTTAATTGATGTATGAATGAGAAATGAGATGTGTTTCTGTCGACTTAAGCTAGTAGCTGATATGTAGTTACGAATTCGCATGAGCAGATGGAATTGACAACGCTGTATATGCCAACCGCGTTCTAAGGCAACTCCACGTAAATCATTGCATCCGTCACTAACTAAGGCGCAAATACGCTCTTTTATGTCTTCTGAAAGAAGACCAAAGGCCAACTTCCACTCATTTTCACTATCTCCTTTTCGAATTAGAGGAGGGCAGATCACAGCTTTTGTCGATCCAATGGGTTTAAGGAGGATTAAATAAATCACATATTGATTATCAAGAATGGTTTCATAGAAAGCATCTGCTATGGCGACAAGGGGTACGTCTTTTGGTGCCGGCTGAAATGAACTCTGTTTGAGAAGCGCACCCATACTCTTCTCAAGACGACGCCTTAAATTCTCTCGAGGAACTCCGCGTGCATCAGACAGCTGTCTAAGTGAAGGCAGTTTCCGATCAAGGTATTGACTTGCGTCCTCATTTTTTCTTTCTGATCCTCCAGGTTTTGTGACAGGCGGTGCATTGTCTGCGTCGCTTTCCATATCGACGTACAGAGCCATTGCAACAGGGTGATTTGGCGTGTTTTGATCTCATACACGCCAACTGTGCCAGAATTCAACCGAATTGTACCTTTGCTTAGCTTAAAATTGCTTAATGCCATCAACCAAATTTCCGGGTCAATCCTTCGATAGGAGCTTTTTGGTGGGTTTTCGGATATTTGATTCGAACTTTTGATATATGGCGATTGGATAATAAACCGTAAAAACATTGATCAATATTAATTATAAGTAAAACAACTTTGCCACCCACAGAAAATCTCCGTCCGATGTTTTCTTGTTGGTTTGGTTGTTTGAAGTTATTCAGGGACAAACGTTAAACTGCGAACGAGTGGTGCATTGATATTAGAATGTGGGCTTCTGATTTGATACTTGACAATATGGGAAATACGTGGCAAGGTGCGGCTACGAAAAAAGGAGGCCATATGGCACGAGATCCGAATAAGCCGCCAAGTGATCCGAAAAAAAAGGCAGCAATAGAGGCTATATATGAAAATCTAAATCTGAAGGCTCCGTGGCTAAGAACGCCTGAGGAGCAAAAAGAAGCAGATGAGAACTGGGCGGAAGCTTCTCGTATAATGTCCCGAGGAAGGGACTTCTCAAATTGATTAGGACTACCAACAAGCTCTGGTAGTTCTTTTTTATTCAGCCCCAGCCTCAGCTGCAGCCTTGATTTTAGCAAAAGGTTCTGCAATTAATTTTTCTTTTATACCTTCAAGTGGTTTTTTGTATTTAGGCGATGCTTTTGTCAACTCCTCCATTTGCATTACGAGCTCATCTTTTATTTTTTTAGCTTCTTCGATTTCTTTATTATCTATCAATTTTAAGAACACTCGATATTGTTCATTGTCCAAAAATCCTTGGATGAAATCCTCAGCTGCTTTATCGGCTGTTTTTCCAGCTTCCACATCAGCGGCAAGTTCAGCTTCAGCTTCTTTTCCTGTAGCCTGCCTTGTTTCGTGCGCTTCTTTTTCTTTTAAATAAGCTTCTTGTGCTGCAAGAGCCTCTGGTGAAAGTCTTTTTGCATCGTATTCAGATGGTTGTGTTTCGTACATATATATAAATAAAGTGGTGACTTATGAATAAATCTTAGCACAAATGTTAGAAAGTATTGACATTCACATCTTGACAAATTCGCAAAAATTTGCCAAGGTGCGGTTGGAACCTTGAAAGGAGCAGTCGATGAGTGAAGAGGACACGGTCCAGCAGAAACTATTAAACGCTTTTTTCACGCGACCGCATGGAATGGTAAATTCCAGCAACTTGCTAATGACAATAGCAAGGCAGTTGTGTGATGAGTACGGATTCTCAGGGATCTGTATAGATAGTGCTGATGACCTCCTCAATCTCACGGATGAGCAGGCTGCAGCGGCCATGGAAATGCTTCCGGATTTGGATATGCCACGTCCTACGCGAGATCACGCATTGCGTATGCTCGCATTGACTTCCGGATCTGCAACACGTAACTCGTAAAGCGTGACCCGGGACTCGAAATGAATTTGCTCTTTTACCTCTAAGCCGACCCTCCTGGTCGGTTTTATGTTATTCTATGTGTGATGAACAGCTCCCCCGAACAAGAGCGCACGACTACCGGGGTCTTACCTGAAGCAAAAGCGGGTAAGTCTGTTTTGTTATTAAAGACTTTGGAAAATCAGCAGCTTGAAGCTCAACAACAATATCAGTTAGCGCTTGAACATCATGCTAGTGCAGAGTCTACTGAAGCAATGCAGATTGATGCAGAAGTTGCGGAAAAGAAGATCGAGCTTTTTAAACGCGAACATGACAACACTGGCGCGTGGAAAAGAGATCGCATGGGGCGAGATATGTCTATGGACATGCGTGAAATGCCCTGGGAGCGTAATGAGGAAGGGCAATTGAAAATTGAGGATGAAGACAGGCGATCGCATTTGATTCTTATTAACATGGGTGAGTTGGATCGTCTGAACGCAGTAGGTGGCCACGCTCTTGGTGACGAAAGTTTAAAACTCACAGCAGAACGCGCAGAAATCATAACGCGCGAAGTTTTGGTGTCACATGATCCTAATTTAAGAGATGAGCGTCGTTTGGCAAAAGCTTATGATATATACCGCTACTCAGGAAATGATTTCGCTCTTAATCTTCGAGACGTAAGCGAGGAGTTGGCTGAAGAGATTCGCAAGCGCTTATCTCAAGAGCCGTTGGATGTTTCGTCTGCTAAAGAAGGAGTTGAGCCGGTTCCGCTCTCTGCCAGTTGCATATCTCGCGCTGATGGAATTGAAATTTTAAATCGTCTGGATGAAACACCGGAACAAGCTGGCATGGAGAATCGGAAAGTTCTCATTCAAGCTATGCTGGATCAGCTTCAGGCTTTGAATGATATTGGCAAGGTTGAATCTCGGGCTGGTCGTATTGTTGAGACCATGCAACATGATGAGGAAGCTGCCAAAGATTTGTACGACAAGTTTTTGAAAAAATCTTTAGGAAATGTTTTTAATATTGAAGAAAGCGACGAGCCACTCGATTTTGAAGGTTTCTGTCGTTTGATTTCAGACAGGACGCCAAAGGAGTGGTCACACATGGTGTCAGAACGTGCTATGAAAAGTGCGTTTGAGGGTTTGAATGAGAGAAGAAAGTTTGGGAACAAGGTGGAGACTGGTATTGCCAGCATTATTGCTCGTAAAACTTTACAACAAGAAAAAGATATTGGAATGGATGAACAATTCTTTGAAAAGTCAACATCAAAAACAGAATTTACAATGCCTGAAAAAACTAGGGGAAAGTTGGAGCTTGAAGAGTTTTCAGCTGCAGCCAAGCAAGCGGAAAGTATGCGTGATCAGGGTCAGGCGCAAGAAGCGCGAGCTCAATTGGCAGGTGTTGAATTTGATATTGAAAAGTCTAAGCGAGATCCCAGGACCGGTTTGTATGGGCGCGAAGTGTATTTTGAAAACATGGAAGCTGCGTTGGCAGAAGGAAAGCCGCTCACAACCATTGCGATTGACATGGCTTTTTTAAAGTATTTTGACAAAGAGGGCGGACCGCAAACCGGTGATTTGGCAATTGCAAAAACCGCCGAGATATTGGATAACATTGCAAAAATAGTAAATGATGATCCTGAAAATCAGGACATGCATGTGGAAGCTTTTAGAACCGGTGGAGATGAGTTCGCATTTAGCATTGTGGGCGGGGATGAAAAAAGGATTAAGGAAGTTTTAGAGTTGCTTCGTGTTGGCGAACAGAAATCCGGCCGCGTGCCGGCAGGTGCTACTAGCAAACCAACATATCGACCGGAAAAATTAACATTTAATTATGGTGTGAGGAGCACACCTGATCCGGAATCATTTAAGCGGGAACTAAAAGACGCGGAAATTCCTCTTCAGCATGAGGGTACTGATCTTGAGCAAAATGAGCTTGCCGGTCTTTTAGTAAAGCTGGCTGATAATGAAATTGAAATACAAAAAGGTTTTAATCGCATTTACCTGCTAATGGAGCGCGAACTGGAAGCTATAAAAACCGGTGAGCGCGGGAATTTAAACACCCTGACCGAGTACTCCATGAAAGCGATTTTTGGGGAAGCTGGTAAGGAAAAGATTAAAGAATTCATGCAGCGTTTGAGTGAAGGTGAGGGTGGTAAAGTGGAAATGGGAAAGATAAGGGGAGAAATTTTGGGATTTGTGATCGATCAAATTGACGAGAAAAATAAAAAGTCGAATGAGTTTCATACCGCGCTTGATAAACACATAGAGGATGCTGTGAGAATTAGTTATTTTAAGAATAAAATCTCCGAACTTGAACAGAGGATTGATATCTTGCAAGCAAAGCTGCAGAGCGAAGGCAGACGAAATAATGAATTGGAGAAAGAAAAGTTAGCAGCGCAGGAAGAAATGAAAGCAGTGGTGGAGCTTCGTGAGCGAATTACCGGCGCGCCGACTCAAGAGGCGCCGCCATCCGTGCGTGCCGCGTGAGAATATGGTAAAATATTATTCAAGCTTCTTAACTTCCAACTTCTAGCATCAATTATCTATGCCTATTCGCAACCCGCGCATTAACCCTCAAATACGAGCGAGCTTTCCTCAGCCTCCGTCTGCAACGCGCTTGTATCGCAATATTGCAATTACTTTTTTAGGACTCACTATCATTGTTGTAGGTGTTGCTGTTTGGATGTCATCTACAAAGGCTCAGGTGCGAATCCATGTTAAACGTGACGTAAATAATATTGAGACTATTGTGGAGGTGGCAAAAGACCCAGAACCCGGTCAGCTTCAGGGGCGAGTAGTGGAAGGAACTTTTGACAATATTCAGGAGTTTACAGTTACGGAAAAAGAAGCTGAAGTCGTAGTAGCAACAACCACTGGAAACGTTCGTATCACGAATAATTATTCAAAAGATCAACCGCTGATTAAGACAACGCGTCTTCTAACGTCAGACGGTAAACTTTTTCGAATCAACAAGAGCGTAACTGTTCCGTCTGGCGGATCAATTGAGGTCGAGGCTTATTCAGACAAGCCCGGCAAGAATTATCTCATACCAACCGGCACAATATTTACCATCCCTGGTTTGTGGATTGATTTGCAAAGTTTGATAAAGGCTGAAGCGATTTCCGGTTTTACGGGCCAATCAGGAAAGTCAAAGATTGTCACAGCCGCTGAGTTGGTGGAAGCGCAAAAGACATTGGAAGAAGCGGTTTTGGAGCAAGCAAAAAAGACTTTAGCTGCTGAGGCGTCGATTCCATGGGAAAAGCTCGGACAGAATTGCGCTCCGAATGATAGCTGTTGGGAGGGCGTATATTTAGTAAAAACTTTAGAGAAAAAGAGTAATGTTTCTCCGGGGCAGCAGACTGCCGGATTCCTTGCGCAAGTTAAGATGGAGGTAAAAGCTGTTTTTTATCCAAAAAAAGACATTCAGGTTTTAGTACAATCCAAGCTAAAAGAGCGACTTCCAGAAGGGCGTGATCTTGTTGATTATGACTCGGGTCGTGTGGTCTATCGTTTAGAACAGGCTGATACACATATTGAGGAGGCGCGTTTGACAATTATGGCCGAAGCTTATTCTCGATTAACCGAAAATAGCCCCGCGCTTTCAAAAGACGCTATTGCGGGACTTTCTATTGAAGACGCGAAAACTAAACTGGCCGCAGTTGACGGCACAGAGTTTGTTGAGATAACACTCCGTCCATCATGGGCCCGAAAAATTCCACGTCAGAAAGATAAGATTGAAATGATTATCGAGTAGGGAGCAATAAACAGGAATTAAAGAGCGGGCCGTAAGCTCGCTCTTATGTCATCTCGACCAACGCGGAGAGATCTTGCCATCCTGTCATCTCGACCAACGCGGAGAGATCTTGCCATCCTGTCATCTCGACCAACGCGGAGAGATCTTGCCATCCTGTCATCTCGACCAACGCGGAGAGATCTTTGCATCTGTCATTTCGAGCGTAGCC
>JAHIUG010000009.1 GCA_018817245.1 Patescibacteria group bacterium
CCATTACCATAAATTGTTAATGGCTTGTTTTTTAAGGCCAAATCAATAAACTTCGGAATGACATCATAGGTATGGCGCGGCCCGTAAGTATTAAAAGGTCTGATTATGGCTACTGGTAATTTATAGGTAACATACCAAGAGTATGCAGCACGATCAGCTGCTACTTTTGACGCCGCATAAGGCGAAGTTGGATTTAAAAGATGTAATTCAGTTATTGGTTCAGAATACGTTCCATAAACCTCGCTGGAAGATGTAATAACGACCCTTTCCAAATTCGGTAACTGTCGTGCAGCCTCCAATACATTTAACGTTCCATCCAGATTAACTGAAAAAACTTCTAATGGCTGACTAAATGATTTTGGAACATAAGCCTCTGCTGCCAAATGTAAGATTATATCCGGCTGTATTTCTTTTATAAGCTGAATAGTGTCCTTAGAAGCGATATTAGCTGCTAGAATATCAATTTTTGAGGTAAGATGACTTATATTTTTCAATTCATATTGATGCGTGCCTGTTACTGACGTGCCTCTCACAAAGGCCGTTACTTTTGCACCCAGATCTATTAATCGCTCAGTAAGATGGGAACCCATGAAACCATCAGCCCCTGTCACCAATACTTTTTTGTCACGATAATTGCTAAACGAATCATAGGAGTTGTTATTCATAGATTTTATGGTTGTTACTTGTATAAATGGTATTTTTATCACTGTTGATCAATCAAGTCCAATAACCTTATTATTTCGTTTTCTATTCTTTAACCAAGTATGAAAGTTACTTGTCATACTAAGCCAACGATATTCTAAAAATACAAGATTATAGGACCACGGTAAAGAAGGTTGTCCGGCTAAATGATTTTCTATATCTGTTTTTACTACTCGATAAAACTGACCAAAAAAACTACGCGCATTAAACCAAAGAATCCACTTAAACAGATAAACCACGCTGACTGAGGACAGCGACTCATTCTCCGCTCGAATATACCCACGACTGCGCATTCGCATTGCCTGCGGGTTGGGTTCAGGACAAATTATGGCCTCATCATGATTTATCGTCTTTACATCAGCCGGGACAACAAACCGCTCATGTACCTTTCGGTCAGCCAACGTGACATCTGAATCCAAATTAAACAGGGCAACATAATAGCCGTAAAACGGAGTATTGCGGATCACTCTTCCGTCCGACAATCTGGGATAGCGTTTTAATTGATGAACCTGTTTTATCTCGTTTTCGTGGACAATCCTCCTTATTAACTCTACCGCCTCTTGAGTCGGGATCTGATCAGAATCCAAATAAAAAACCCAGGGAAATTTGCACATTTTCCATGATCGCAAACGAGCCTGACGAAAGTCTGCGATTCTTAGATTGGGCTCTTCTGAATCTGACTGTTTTTCAACCCGAACGCCCAAAGATTTCGCGTATTCCTGAGTTCCATCTGTGCTGTTTCCATCAATTAAAAAAACGTCTTCAAAATTTTTAACCGATAACGGTAAGAGAATTTGAAGATTTTCTTTTGAGTTTAGAGTCAGTATGGGTACTGAACACGGAATTCTCGTAGTCTCTGTCATATAACTGGTTTCAAAATTTCAATTACTCGTGCTGCTACCTCTAAATGATTTTATCTCATATGTACGCCTATCCAGTATAAACTTATTTTTATGCATTATAGTTTTTGTAACTCACCGCCTCGTTTAACTAATATACTAGTATCTGCTTCTTTAACTTTTTCAGCTAAATAGATAGCTTGCCAAGTAAGCTGCGGGAACCTCCTAACTCTTATATGTATAGGTATCAACGGTGATTTAAAATACAAACCCTCAACCCGTCTGACCTTGAAACCATTTTTTTTAAGCAGCCGCATCATATCTAATATTGTCCAATTCTGTAGATGCTCTCCCGGATCTGGATCATTGATCCACGAACGAAAAAACCAATTATGTAAAGTCACCCACCAATCATTTGCCTGAGGTGTGCACAATACGATTAACCCGCCATATTTTAAAACACGGTTAGCTTCACGCAGAAAAAAAGATGGATTCTCAAGATGCTCAATGACGTCCCCTGCGATAACATTGTGAAAAAATCCATCCTCAAATGGAAACGATTGTATATTTAAATTACTTAGCTTTATAACTCGATAATTTTCTGGATAAACATCTGGCATGATTACATCCAAACCATAAGCATCTCTTAAAAAAGGATTCGGCAATGCACTACAGCCCACATCTAAAACATTTCCGGTTTTACAATGTTCGGATAGCCGCCTGAATTTATTCAAATAAATTTTCTTCATAAATCTTTGCTTAAGATTTCAATAACTCTTTGCGCAGTTTTACCATCTCCAAATGGACAATCCCAATTACGATCCTTTGCCATCATTTCCTGAGCAAGACGTGTGAGGTCTGCAGGATTAACACCTGAGTATAAAACACTGCTACCTGCTTCAAGTGTTTCTGGTCTCTCTGTGTTAGCGCGCAAAGTTACGCACGGAACACGCAGAATATTTGCCTCCTCCTGAATGCCGCCTGAATCAGTTAAAACTAGCTGTGCGTCTACCTGTAACCTTAGAAGATCCAAATAACCAATTGGTTTAGTGAAAATAAAAGATGATCCATTCTCATACTTTTTCCATAGATTTGCTGTCTTTAAAGCATTTTCCGTACGAGGATGAACAGGAAATATAATACGCAAGTCAAGTTGTTTAGCTGCTGTATCAAGACAACTCATAATTTGAGAAAGACGCGCAGGTTCATCAACATTTGAAGGTCGATGCATTGTGAGTAGCGCGTGTTTTTGATTTGAAATTCCTAAGCGCTCTCGAATTTGCGATTGTGATCTTGCTATACCCGCATAATACAATGATGCATCAACAATAGTATTGCCAACTACATGCACTCCCTGTGATATATTTTCCTGCGCTAATCTTTCACGTTGTAGTTCTGTGGGACAAAAATGATAATCAGCTACAACGCCAGTTAAAACACGATTCCCCTCCTCTGGCATATCCCAATCATCGCTACGCAAACCAGCTTCAAGATGAGCTACTGGAATATTCATTTTATGCGCACATAGCGAGCCAGCTAAAACTGAATTCGTATCTCCCTGCACCATTACGACATCTGGTTTTACTTCATCGAAAACATCGCACAATCCCTCTAGCATTGCTGCAACCTGCTTAGCTGGCGGGCGTGATCCCACATGCAGATTATGAGTTGGCTGAGGCAAATCCAATTCACTAAAAAACAGCTCGTCCAGTTCTGGCGTGTAATGTTGGCCTGTATGAATAATTGAAAAAGGCAGGCCGCGACGTCGGGCCTCGTGGATAACCGGAGAACACTTGATAATTTCAGGTCTTGTGCCTAAAACAATGGCTAACATAATCTAATTGAGAGTGCTTTAAATTAGACAAAAAGTCAAGATTTAAATGTTTTGTACCAAAGCTGAAAAGTGAGGATAGACCAAATCGTATTTAGTCCATATTTTCGCAAATTCACATGATCGTCCAACACGCACTGGATTTGTGGGAAATTTAATAAATCTTTAGTTTTTGGCTCAAAATCCGGTGATAAAACCTCGCGAACGAAAGGTAAAAGCGGTCCCCTGATCCACTTTGCAGTAGGAGAAAACCAGCCGCGTTTTTCCTGATCCAGAACATGCGGTGGCAAATATGGACGCATAGCATCAATAAATATCTGTTTTCCTTGTCTGCGACTGCCTACTTTCCATTTAGATGGAATACGAGCGGACAGAGAAACAACATTAGGATCAAGCAGAGGAACCCTCTCTTCCAAAGCATGAGCCATGGTTAATTTGTCGGTTCTGACCAAAGACTCATC
>JAHIUG010000010.1 GCA_018817245.1 Patescibacteria group bacterium
ATTCCTCCATCTTTATCGCTTCTCCGATTATGGTTTCATGGAACAAGTGGGCGATGGAGAGAAGGCGTAAGGGCAGAAGGGCTTAAGAGCGGGGGCAAATGAAGGGCGCATTGACAGAATGCGCTTTTTGATATCAAATATATATACGACACAACACGCAGGAGGTAGAAATGTCGGAAGAAGACGGAAGAATAACGGTAGAGCAGCTAGCTCACCTTCGCAGGATCGAAATTGCGCGAATGGCTGGCGGCCAGACTGGTCTTTATCACGAAGTGCAGGCGATTCTGGATTTCTTTGATCCGGATAGAAATTTCGCTGTTGACGAGGTCACACTTCCAATAGTAGAGGCGGATGAGCAAGTGATTCTGGACAGCATCCCGCCAGAGTCACGCAAGCGTCTCTTCAGAGGATTGCCCAACCTCCAGGATCTGGTTGCCACAAACCGTTCGGAAGAGCGGATTCGTTCCGCAGCGTTTGACGAGAAGAGCGGCAAACCAACCGGCGCTGCGACTGACGTGTCGACCAGAGCAACACTCAAGTCCTTTCCCAGCCTCGATCCGGAGGACGGAGAGTAATCTCGCTCCTTCATCTACCAGACTCCCCGCACGCTTGAACTCTCACCCCCCCTCCCCGGAGTTCTTGCGTGCGGCTTTTTTATTCCGGGTTACGAATTGACGAATCACACCACGAATATAACGAACGGTTGACGAATATATTGCGTGATATGTGTTATGTGACATGCGGTATGTGCAACGGTGTTTTTTTGTTATAATCTAAATCAAAGACATGGAGTTTTTGGATATAACGAGTTTTTTAGAATCCGCCGGCACCAACCCGTTTGGGGCTATGTGGTTTTTGTTTTCGCATGGAGGTTGGATAGTTTTTATTATTTTGATTATATGGATTGCTAAAGAGATATGGTTGAGTCACGTTGTCGGCAAAGACGTGGCAAAAAAAGAATGGATGCTTTTATCAATTAGCATTCCGCGCATGACAGAACAAACACCGCGCGCTGTGGAAAATATCTTTGCTCATTTTGCCGGTTCTCACAGTCCAGCTTCAGGGATGGAAAAATGGTTTCATGGAAAAAAGCAGGAAACCATTAGCATGGAGATCGTATCAATAGGCGGGAACGTTCAGTTTATAATTCGGACAATACGCGGTTTCCGAGATTTGATTGAAGCTTCAATTTACGCTCAGTATCCTGATGCTGAGATTGCTGAGGTTGAGGATTACACAAATAATGTGCCGGCTGTTTATCCGGATCCGGAATGGGATTTGTTTGGCGTAGAAATGATCCCCGTTAAACCGGATATTTATCCTATTCGCACATATCCTGAATTTGAAGATCGAGTCTCAGGAGAGTTTAAAGATCCTCAAGCTGTTTTGTTAGAAAGTTTCTCGCGCCTTGGTCCGGGTGAGCAGGCCTGGTATCAAATTGTTTTATTGCCAATTGAGCAACAAGCTTTTCGAACAAAGGCTGAAGGATATGTGAAGAAATTAATGGGCGAACCAATTCCGGTTAAAGTTAGCGTGATTGAGAAAATTTTGAGCGCGCCATTTCAATTATTGAAAATCATTTTGGAAACAGCAAGCATTATTCCTTCTGATGCACCGGGTGATAAGAAAGAGGATAATCCATTTGCTGCCAAGATCATGCGAATGTCCCCGGGTGAAAGAAAGGTTGTGGAAGCTGTTGAGAATAAAAATTCAAAGATTGTTTATCTTTGTAAAATTCGGTTTGTATATGTAGCGAAAAAAGAAGTTATGCAGAAAAAGCGCATTGTGCATCCGTTTATCGGTTATATGAAGCAGCATAATACAAATGATATGCAATCGCTCAAGCCCGAAAGTAAGCGCGTGGGTATGAATGGTACTTTGATTTTCTTTAAAGATAAGCGTAATAACGCGCGTAAGTGCAGGCTGATTAACGCTTATAAAACACGCAGCGATTGGGTCGGTACTCCTGTTTTTCACATGAACATTGAAGAGCTGGCAACACTTTGGCATTTCCCAATAACAGGCCAGGTTAAGGCTCCGCAGTTGCAGAAGACAGAAGCTAAGAGATCTGAACCGCCGGCAAACTTACCATTTGGATAAAACCGAATATCGAATGTCGTATTTCGAATGTCGCGAATGGAAGGTTTAGAGAAAATTATCAAGTACGATATTCGACATACGATATTCGAACTTCGAAACTATGCCCATTGAATATAATCACGATCATGAAAATGAAATCACATTATTTGCTAATGTGAATTTTAGGAATCAGTTCCGTCGTTTTGGTATTAAGACAGATGATCGCCGGCGCCACATGTATGTGCTGGGAAAAACCGGCATGGGCAAGACTACATTAATGGAGAACATGGTTTTGTCAGACATTATGGCAGGGCATGGTGTGTGTTATATAGACCCACACGGAGACACAGCGGAAAAGCTTTTAGACTATATTCCATCTCATAGATTAAACGATGTAGTTTATTTTAATCCGGCTGACATGGAGTTCCCGGTTGGATTTAATATCTTAGAGTCCACGCGCGAAGATCAAAAACATCTCATTGCCTCAGGTCTCATGGGAGTATTTAAAAAGATTTGGCCGGATGTGTGGAGTGCGCGCATGGAATACATTTTACTGAATTGCGTTTTGGCTTTGTTGGATTATCCCGGCGCAACGCTACTCGGCCTTAGTCGAATTTTGGTAGATAAAGAATATCGAGGACGTGTGGTAGCAAAAATTCGAAATCCTATTGTTAAAACATTTTGGGTTGCAGAGTTTGAGTCTTGGTCTGAGAAATATGCCACGGAAGCTATAGCCCCGGTGCTGAATAAAGTCGGGCAATTTTTGTCAGCCTCAATTATCCGAAATATTGTCGCGCAGGTAAAATCTTCTATCGATCCGCGTTTAATCATGGACGAAGGAAAAATTTTTATCGTTAATCTTGCCAAGGGAAAGATCGGCGAAGACAACATGGCTCTGCTGGGCGGGATGATAATAACTAAAATACAGTTGGCTGCCATGGAGCGTGTTGATATTAAGTATGAAGAAGATCGTCGTGATTTCTATCTGTATGTTGATGAATTTCAGAATTTTGCCAATGAATCATTTGCCGCGATATTATCCGAAGCCCGTAAATATCGTTTAAATTTGATTGTAGCTCACCAGTACATTGCTCAGTTGAGCGAAGAGGTGGCTGCGGCTGTGTTTGGAAACGTTGGAACAATCGCATGCATGCGCGTGGGCGGTGAAGATGCCGCGTTTTTAGAAAATGAATTTACACCAATTTTTCTTCCGGAAGATATGGTCAACCTTCCTAAATTCAGCATGTATCTCAAGCTTATGGTGGATGGGGTCGCCACTGCGCCATTTTCCGCCAACTCGCTCCCACCGATCGCGCAGAGAACAGGGAGCGAGGAGAAAGCCATTACTGTTTCACGTGAGAGATATGCTTCACCGCGTTTTGATATAGAAGAAAAGGTTTTGCGTTGGAGCGGCATGAAAACCGCTGGCGAATCATTAGTGGAAGGCAAAACCATGGAATATCCAGAAGTTTTGACTGGAGAAGAGAAAGAAGCTAAAAATGAAACTGTAGGAGCAGTATCTGATGAAGGCGAAGAATATTTAAAGTTTTCTCCCGAACGTCTGGAAGCTATTCAGAAATCAGCGCCAGAAGGTAAGAAAAAATCAAAGCCGCAATTTCCACACAAATGCGACCGTTGTGGCAAAGAATGGGAGATGCCTGTGAAATTGGATCCAAGCAAGCCGATTTTCTGTTCTGAATGTTTGCCGCTCGTGCGCGAGGAACAAAAAGGAAAGAAGAGAGTTTATAAAGAGGTTATAAAACCGAGTGAAGAGACAAAGCCTGAATTAAATGAAGAGCCTTCCATTAAACCCAACAGACCGCGAATTGTCGGGAATTTTAAAGATCTGCCTTCCGGACCGACTGAAAAAGACGAAGAATTGCCTGAGCCAAAAGGATCGAGTATTGTTGCGGAACTGGAGGAAAAGAAAGGGTCGCGCATTGAAACTGACAAACAGAAACTGGGAAGTGTTGAGGAGCGGCCTAAAAAGAAAAAGCGCAAAAAAAGAAAGAACAGATCAGGTGAATCGCAAAACAGCACAATGTCTGAGGAGCGGAAAGAGAGAGAGGCGGAGGATGCAAATAGTAAATGGACCAAAGAGCGGAATGATTCAATTGCGAGAAACCCGGAAGAGCGCAGAGAAGCCGAACCTAGGAGCTCAACAGTCTTTAAGGATGTTGCCAGTTCAGTTCGGCCGCACGGTCTCACAACACAAATCTCAGTCTCGGGTATTAGTAATCCGCAATCTGATTCCGGATCAGGACCAAAGAGTTTATCACAAGGCGAGCGAGTTAAGTTTACAATTTAGATAAATAAAGGACTAAAGAACTTAGGGACTAAAGGACTGAAGAACTGAAGAACTGAAGAACTGAAGAACTGAAGAACTGAAGAACTTAGGGACTAAAGGACTATTTAAAAAATATGGAAAAAATTACATTCAAGACAAGTGATGATGTGCCGATTGTAGGGAGCTGGGTGACAGCGCCTACTACTTTTGGCGCGGTTATTCTTCTTCACATGATGCCTACCAACAAAGAGTCCTGGGCTAAATTTCAGGCGATTTTAGCAAAGCGCGGTCTTGCATCTTTGGCCATTGATTTACGAGGGCATGGCGAAAGTAATATAGGACAAGACGGTGGCAAAATTGATTATAAGAGATTTTCCGATGCAGAACATCAGTCCTCACTTTTTGATGTAATCGGAGCATTTGATTGGTTGAAGCGCAGAGAATTTGAAACAGAGCGAATCGCTGTTTGTGGTGCTTCCATTGGCGCGAACCTCGCCGTTCAGTTTCTGCTTGAAGAACCAAGAGTTGCTGGCGCTGCATTGCTTTCGCCCGGAAAGGCTTATCATGGTATTAATGTTATAGAAGATATTGTTGATGTATTACCGGAACAATCCGTTTGGATTGCAGCTTCTGAAGGAGACGATCAAGCGTCTTTTGATGATTCAAAAGCCGCATTTGAGGCTGCTTCTAGTTTGAAAAAAGAATTTGTGCCTTTGAAGAATGTTGGTCATGGCACAAAGATTTTAGAAGCCAAGCCGGAATTAGCTGAGAGTTTGGCTGATTGGTTGAAGGAAGTAGTACAGGGCGGATAGTTAGGATTCTGTCATTGCGAGAGTAGGGTGGCAATCTTTTTGAAAAAATCGCCACTTCGTGAAATAATTCGTTTCACGCAATGATAATTTAGTATGAAATCATTAGTATATATTTTTCTCGGATTTTTGTTTTTAGCACCACTAAGTGTAAGTGCGAGTATTTTGGGTCCTGACAGAATAGATCCTCAATCGACTTATCCATTTAAATATGATGAGTTTGCAGCAGCAATTGTTGTTGATGTTAACAGCGGTATGATTTTGTATGAGTTTAATGGTAGCAAACCTTGGTCAGCAGCTTCACTCACCAAATTAATGAGCTCCTCGATTTATTTAGCTTGTACTGAGCCATCAGATGATAAAATTGTTTCATTGCTTTCAGCTGATGAAGTTGGGGGTGGGCGATTACGAGTTGCTAGTGGCGCTACTTTATCTACGCAGGATTTGATGTACTCAACCGTTACTGCAAGCGCAAACAATACAGCAACAGCAATGGCGCGTTTGAGCGGATTGAGTTATTCATCTTTTATACAGAAGATGAACGAGCGCGCTTTTCAATATGATATGCGGCAGAGCACTTTTGTAGATCCGTCGGGAATGGATCCTGAAAATATCACGTCAGCGCGTGATATGGCAAAGCTTGCGTGGCGCGCTTTTGATGATCCCTGGATTATGCGAACTGCCACTACAGCCGAATATACTTTTAAAATTCAAAACACCGGAGAGATTAAAACCATTCATAACACCAATGATTTATTAATTGATCCGGAACATGGTGATGTTTATGTAACTGGCGGCAAAACAGGATTTTTATATGAGTCTCGATATAATCTTGTTGTACGAATGAGACCAACGGAATCTCTGAACGACAATGATCGTCACGTTTTAGTTGTAGTATTGGGTGCCCCAACGCGTGACTCTTCATTTACATCAGCAAAAGCTCTTGCCAAATGGACCTGGGATGTGTATAGATGGTGATCGTCCTATGGCAGATGAAAAAGCAAAATCAGTGCTCGTTGGAATGTCTGGCGGGGTTGATTCAAGTGTTTCAGCTGCGCTTTTAAAAGAGCGCGGTTTTCGTGTTGTGGGTGGTTTTATTAAAAATTGGTCTGACACTAAAGATGTATGGACTGGCGAGTGCGATTGGTATGGCGAACGACGTGATGCTATGCGTGTGGCTGCGAAGCTTGGGATTCCACTTTTTACTTTTGATTTTGAAGAACAGTATCGTGATAAAGTTGTCAAAGAATTATTTTCCGGATACGAAACAGGGGGAACGCCAAACCCGGATGTGCTGTGCAACGAAGCTATTAAATTTGGTTTGTTTTTAGACGAAGCACGGCGTTTGGGATTTGATTACATTGCAACAGGTCATTATGCGCAGGTCGTTCAAGATTCAGATGGGGTGGCACATCTTTTGCGAGGAGCGGATTCTAACAAAGATCAATCTTACTTTTTATATCGCGTGCCACAAGAGGCCCTGAGGCAGTCTATTTTTCCAATTGGAGATTTAAAGAAGGATGAAGTTCGCAAAATTGCGCAGGAGCTCGAACTTCCTGTTGCAGAAAAACCTGATAGTCAGGGCATTTGTTTTATTGGGAAGTTAGATATGGGGGAATTTTTGCGCAAGAAGATTCCGTCACGCCCAGGTGACATCGTGGATCCTGATGGCAAGATATTGGGCCAGCACGATGGATTAGACCAATATACAATTGGACAGCGTCAGGGGATGGGTTTGGATGAAGGAGGGCATTCCTGGTATGTGGCAGATAAAGATTTAGAAAAGGATCGTTTAATTGTAGTGCCTGATTCAGAGCACCCACTTCTTTTCCGAACTAAATGCGAAGTTAAAGATTTACATTGGAGTCGAGGAGCGGTTCCTGATCTACCAATGCAGGTCGCAGTTCAGGTTCGTTATAGGCAAACTCCTATATTTGCAACTATTGAGAAGAGTGAGCTCGGCGTTCTTGTTTCGTTCGACAAACCGGTTCGAGCAGTTGCTCCAGGTCAAAGTGCGGTTTTTTATTTTAAAGACGAATGTTTAGGTGGAGGAATTATATCTTGACAATGTTGTCATTTCGACTGAAGCGTAGCGAAACGGAGAAATCTCATTCGGACGAGATCTCTCGACTACGCTCGAGATGACAGTATTGACAAAATCCGCATTTTGTTGTTAATTACGAGCGTCTTTGACAACAAAAGAAGGAGGAGAGGATGGTATTCAGCAGAGCAAAGATTGACCGTGCGATCGTGATGACTCAGTATGATCTAGGCGGGTTTGGACATCCACTGGGTTTCCGAGAAGAGAGGTGCGCTAACAGCAAATCTCTTCACGCGACTATCTGCAATTTCATGTGTTTTGCAGCCAAAAAAGATGCAAACGGAGAGGATAATCCTAAGTTTGTAAATTGGGAGGGCAGTAGCTTCAAAGATTATGTGGCTATGTGCAAAAGCATGGCCAAATTCTGCGATGCTTCAGAAAAAGAGGCAATCAAGTTCATCGTTCTGGAGATGGTTGCGCAGAATCGTGAGATGCGTCAAAAGCTCGAAATCGGTGAGATGAAGGGGGCTCCGTATCTGGAGGAGATCATAGAAGATACGGTTACCGGCAAGATCATCCTTTCCCTGGCTGAGGCGTTCGAAATCGAGATTCCGGACGAGGATTTTTCAGGAGGCGACGAAGTCAAAAGCGAAGAAAGAAAGGTGAAGTCTGTCTTGCTGGTCAAACGTGGGGTAAGCAAGCTCGATTCGTGGTTTGAGACGAATCGCTTCAAGTTGTTCCAGGCGATTCGTCAGTCCGAAGCTGGATATGACGTAGATCTGGAACCTTGCGGATCGCCGGGCGTAGTCGGTTTTGTAGGCCACGATGAAGTGGAGATCATCCAGTACGCGGACTGATTCGCTCCTCGATTTGAAAAACGCAGGCTAAAGACCTGCGGCTACAAATCTTCTCACCCTGTTTTATGCTTTCAGACAGGGTGTTTTTTTAGATTATCAGTACTAGTCACTTAGTGACTAGTATGTATAGATTTTATTTCTTGCAATATTTCTTCTTAAAATCTTCCTCATCTCCGTATTTTGCGAAATTTTTATGGTGCTCGGGCGGTACAAAATCTTTTGAACTTTCATGTTGGATTCCGCACCAATATCGTTCGGTCTCTCCAGCTATCTTTACCCAATACTGAAGAACGCCATTTGCATATCCGCAATAAACGCAATAAACTTTCTGAAAGAAGTTTAGATATTTCAACTTGTGGCGGTCGATTTTTATGAAGCTACTTCTCTTCACATATGGCAGACCATATAGTGGAAAGCAGATGCGATGATATATTTCTGTCCAGATATCTAAAATAACAAGGGGAATGATACACGATGTGACAAGCGGTATGGCAACAAAATGTTGTACAAATCTGTTGGTATTTTTTAAGTACAATATAACCTACACATCATATATGGTGCGTGGATTAATAGATAGGGTAATTTATACTTTCGCAAAAAGTACTGTGTAATTATGCCCCACTTCTTTTGCACACTTTGGACAATATGCATAGTGGACATAGTATTTTTTAGATTTTTTCCCTTTGCCAGATAAATATTCATCCATCACTTTTAGGAATTTCGGTATTGAATTGTATGGCCCGTCAAATACTTTGGCCATGAATGTACCAGAAATAGCGACGTTATTAGCACTAGGAACATCACCGGTTACAGAAAAGAATAATTCAGATTTAAATGGGGATGGATCAGTAAACAAAACCAAGACATCTTGTTTGTTTACTTCCACCATTTTTACTTCGTCCGCAGCCTTCCACATTTTTGTGATCTTCTTTCCAATCATAGGAGGAAAAGGGATGTGGAACAGCGTAGGAATTGTTTCCTTAATGAATTTTTTGTTGTTCCACGTGTGAGTTTTTTCATCCCATTTAGAAGGATCGAATACGGGGCAGCATTCCTTATTTGTATTTGTCATATGCTTATATTAATTTAAATAATTTCTTTAATTCATTCCAAGAAATAACTTTTGCCCAATTTAATAAAGGAGGATTACTTAGAATCATTTTTGTCTCTTTTTGATTTCCCGAATATGTATCAACCGCTTCTTTTAATATTTTAACTCTATAACCGCGCCATTTTAATTCCTGTGCCGTACAAAGCACGCAACAATCAATTGTTAAACCGATTAAGATAACTTCGTCCACTTCTTCGGGTTTACCAATTGTAGAGTTTAACCATTTTGTAAAAGCTTCAGGATCTTGGTATGGAAGCCCGGGTTTTTTATTTGGATCGCCAATATTCTTTCTTGTCCAAATTGGAGAATTCATGCACTTCACCCAGACATTTTTCAATTTTACATCTTCTGGAATTTCGGAAATATAACCATCCTCACCCGGACAAGTGGAATCATCAAGATCACCTGGGCGCGGTTGTCGGTAATCTGAAATGATTTCAGCAACTTTAATATTGTGTTTTCTTAAAAAAGGTACAAGAGTTTTTTTGATAAAATCTACGTTTGGATGTGGCCTGTAATGTTTACCGCCTTTAGCACTAAATTCTTTCTGGAAATCTACTGAAATGATTTTTGTACTTGTCATATAATCCATTCATTTTATAGGAAGGGAGATGGTTCTCCAAGCTAGTGCATTTTTCCCCACATTGAGTTATCATCGTGGCATGCAAGAAAAGGACGTGGAGAAGAGCAAAACATGGATCCGCCTAGAGTGGATTTCTATTGTTTATTTAGCACTTTTTGTACTTGCGGTTTTATCTCCATCCCTGGTCGCGCGAGACCTTTTTGGGATTCAGGAGCGGCATGTGGAAGAAATACTTATTTTTCTGTTTGGAATCACGGGATTAGCAACCTTTTCCATCTATCAACGCTACATGGAAAAAAGCGAGAAGGAGCACCAGGATGCCAGAAATGAATATGATCGTGCTAAGCGCGAATTGGTAGAATCGTACAAATATATAGGATCGTTAAATCGGCAGATTGATGTGCTAAAAGGTTTGGCAAATAAAACATCAGTAGAACTCGTAAAGAGCGACTACTTGAGCAAAGATCTGCTCACATCGTTGATCTCAAGTGCAGCAGCGAGCGCCGGGGCTCAAACTGCGCTCATACGTTATGTAGATCTTAAAACTTTGCGCACTCACAACGAGGTATTCCATACTTTGGAAAAAGCTGAGGTCATGAGAGTTTCAAATAAAGTATTGAGACGTATACATGAAGAAGGAGTTTCGCATTCTTTTTTGCAAGATGAAAAGGGGAGTGAGATTTTGGTAATTCCATCAGATCAGCACAGTAAATGTATTAAGGCTTATATTTTGATTGCTTATGATCGCAACAAGGGCGCGAGCATTGATATATCTTTGCTTAAAGTTTTTGCTAATCAGGCTGAGTTGTTGCATCATGCGTTAGATAAGCAGTCAAATGAAACAACAGATCCTATTGAGCTAGTAGAGCAGACAGAGAAGCAGGTTTCTGGTGAGGTATCATAGAATTGTCATCTCGACTGGAGCGTAGGGACATCATTTAACGTTCCGAAGCGTAACGGAGAGATCTTTTTAGAAGGATTTCTCCGCTTCGCATTCGCTACGGTCGAAATGACAGATAGAAGGATTTCTCCGCTTCGCATTCGCTACGGTCGAAATGACAGATAGAAGGATTTCTCCGCTTCGCATTCGCTACGGTCGAAATGACAGTATGTTCTCTTGTTCTTTTGTTCTTTTGTGTTAATCTAGACCAATGCTTACATCAGAATTACGCCAAAAATACTTGGATTTTTTTAAGGAAAAGGGGCACTCAATAATTCCCTCGGCTTCTTTGATTCCAAAAGAAGATCCAACTGTGCTTTTTACAACCGCTGGAATGCAGCAGTTGGTTCCATATTTTATAGGTAAATCACATCCTATGGGCAATCGCTTGACCGATGTTCAGAAGTGTATTCGAACTGTCGATATCGATGAAGTGGGGGACAATCGTCATCTCACATTTTTTGAGATGCTGGGTAACTGGTCTTTGGGAGATTATTTTAAACAAGAAGCAATTACGTGGTCATTTGAATTTTTAACTGATGAAAAGTGGCTCGCCCTAGATCCGAAGAAGTTATTTGTCACTGTGTTCGCAGGAGATAAGGACGCGCCAAAAGACGAGGAGTCCATTGGTATTTGGCAGGCGCAGTTTCAAATGCAGGGGATTTCAGCTGAGATAGGCAAGCCAGGTAAAGATGAGCCAACGGACGGTAAAGAAGGTGCGCGTATCTATTCATACGGTAAAAAAGAAAATTGGTGGGGGCCAATTGGAGAGACTGGACCATGCGGACCAAACTCGGAAATGTTCTATGACACAGGTCGCAAGCACGATCCGGATTTTGGAAAAGTTTGCCATCCCAATTGCGATTGCGGTCGTTTTGTTGAGATTTGGAATGACGTCTTTTTGGTACATGAAAAGAAAGCCGATGGTTCATTTGGGCCGCTCAAACAAAAGAATGTTGATACTGGAATGGGGCTGGAAAGAACAGCAGCCATGTTGCAGGGCAAAGATACGGTTTTTGAAATCGAGACTTTTGCGGGGATTTTTGACGCGCTCGCAACTCTATCCGGAATAAAATACGAACCGGAAACGCCAAATGCGAAAAGCGAAGTGCAAAAAGCGAACAAATCTCTTCGAATAATCGCTGATCATCTGCGCGCTGCCACGTTTATCATTGGAGATGAAAACGGCGCAGTTCCGTCTAATGTAGGGCAGGGATACATTGTTCGAAGATTGGTGCGCCGTGCAATTCGCGAAGGACGGCGTTTGGGAATCGACAAAGCGTTTACAGATAAAGTGGCGTTGGTTGTGATTGGCGAGTTTGGATATCACTATAAAGAGCTGGAGACGAATAAAGATCGCGTCATATCTGAACTGAAAAAAGAGGAAGAGAAATTTGGCACAACATTAGAAAAGGGACTTAAAGAATTTGAGAAGATGATGAAAGATCATGTTATAGATGGCAAAGAGGCATTTATTCTTTTCTCCACATACGGATTTCCGCTCGAGCTTACACAGGAATTGGTGGGGGAGAATGGCGGTAACTTGGATATTGCCGAGTTTAAAAAAGAATTTGAAAAACATCAGGAGCTTTCCAGAACTGCGAGCGCAGGAATGTTTAAGGGCGGGCTTGCAGATCATTCGGAGGAAACAACGCGTTTGCACACAGCAACACATCTTTTGCATAAAGCTTTGCGGCAGGTTTTGGGAGATGATGTTGCGCAAAAAGGTTCAAACATCACAGCTGAGCGTTTGCGATTTGATTTTACTTATGGAGAAAAAATGACGCCCGAGCAGATTAAGGAAGTTGAGAATCTGGTGAATGAAGCGATTAAAAAAGATTTACCTGTGAGATTCGAAGAGATGAGTGTTGAACAGGCTAAAGGCGTAGGAGCGGTTGGGCTTTTTGAATCAAAATACGGAGATAAAGTAAAAGTTTATTTTGTTGGCGAAGATAAGGATGCGTTTTCAGTCGAGATCTGCGGCGGCCCTCACGTGGCGCGTACGAGCGAGCTCGGTTCGTTTAAAATCTTAAAAGAAGAATCCGCATCTGCAGGGATACGAAGGATAAAAGCTACTTTGTCCTAAAACCCATAGCCTGGAACCTATATCCCGTAACTCGTAACGCATCTGTCATCCCGTACATATATCTTACAGTTACGGGATCCAGAACAAATTAAAACTTCTGATTTCAGATTACGAGTCTTTATGATTGACCTTTCCGTCTTTTTTGTTATACAAAGAATGATGTACGGGATGACAGTGGAGTGCTAAAATATGGCGCACGTGTACAAATTCCAAATTTCAAACTAGGGGGAAATAGTGACTCAAAAACTCACGTTAGTCATTCTCATTGCTCTTTCACTCACGCTTGGATGCAAATCCTACGTGCAAATCGTGGCACCTGTGAATGTGCCTATCAACTCTTCTGATGTGGATCCGGACGGTGGTCAAGCGCCGGCCGAGGTAGTGAAACTGCCAGAGTTCAAAAAGAAGCAGACTCAGCCGCTAGTGCACGAAATTGTTTTCCAGTCTGAGAATCTGCCTCCAAAGAGCGAAAGCATTTTACTTGGTGGTTTCATGATTGGATTTGGAGAGATGATCGTGTCTGAAGACGATCCATTGTTTCAACAATTGATGCATCCAGTTTCAAGCCAGGCCCCAGTCATAAACGATCTTCAAGGTCCTTTCTAGGGGCTTACGCCCACAGAATCTTTTAAGCAATGTGTCAAGCACGTTGCTTTTTTTGACTAATCTGCTCAACTTAGCTATAATCCCGGCATTATTATTGTGGATAACATATATCTTAAATCATGATCAAAACACCAAGTTTCTATGGCAGCTAAGCCCACATCTCCAAATAAAGAATTTATTGTATTAAAAGCTGTAATCGAGGAGAGCTTACCGGGCGGAACGTTCAAGGTTAAGCTTGAAAATGGCCAAGAGATTTTGGCTCATTTATCAGGTAAAATGAGAAAGTTTCGTATCCGTTTAACCCATGGCGACGAGGTGCAATTAGAGGTATCGCCCTACGATTTGACAAAAGGGCGTATTACTTATAGATTATAGCCCGTTTGACGGCCCCATTTATTTATGCAATACGGGGTCGTTAATGTCATTGTAAGAAGGATAATGTATGAAAGTTAGATCCTCAGTTAAAAAAATTTGCCGAGATTGTCAGGTTGTGCGTCGCAAAGGACGACTTGTTGTGATTTGCAAAAAAAACCCCAGACATAAACAGAGACAAGGATAATGTAATGATCAATGACGAAACCCGAATTACGAATTACGAATTACGAATTACGAATTACGAATGAATGGATGGATCGGAGAACAACTACCAACATTAGTCATTAGTAATTGGTAATTCGTCATTATCAACTAATAAAAAATATGGCACGAATCGCAGGAGTTACTTTACCGGCAAGAAAGCGCACAGACATAGCGCTTACTTATATTTACGGAATTGGCGACATTACCGCAAAAAAAATTATTGCTGAGGCCGGTGTATCTCCGGATGTGCGCGTGCAGGATCTAACAGAAATACAGGCCAACAAATTGCGTGAAGTGGTTGAGAAGAATTTTAGAGTGGAAGGTGAGCTTAAGCGCGAGGTTATGAGTAACATTAAGCGTTTGAAAGAAGTGGGATCCTATAGAGGAAGTCGACACACCCGGAATTTGCCGGCCAGAGGCCAGCGAACAAAGACAAATTCGCGAACAGTTCGCGGAAATGTTCGTAGAACAATGGGATCCGGTAAGAGAAAGCTTGAGAAGACATAAACACATAGCACGTAACACATAGCACGTAACATAAATTCAAAAAAAATGGAAGAAGAAATGAAACAACAAGAAATTACTGAGACGCAAGTCGATGAGCAGCCTGAAAAGGTTGTTGATTCTTCATCTGCTGAAAAGGGCGGGGAATCGGAGACTGGCGGTAAGTCTAAATCCGCGAAAGCTCGATCTAAGAAAAAGTCTAAGGTCAAAAAGCAAGTTTCTCACGGTAAAGTTTACATACAAGCAACTTATAACAACACGATTATTTCGATTACTGATTTGAATGGAAATGTGCTTGCGTGGGGTAGCGCCGGATCAGTCGGTTTCAAAGGTCCAAAAAAAGCAACTCCATATGCGGCAACTGTTGTTGTGAAAAAGATTTCAGAAAAAGTTGAACCTTACGGTTTGCGCGAGGCTAACATGTTTATTTCCGGCGTTGGATCAGGTCGTGAAGGAGCTATTCGCGCATTTAACGCGCAGGGTATAAATATTTTGACCATTAAAGATGTAACCCCTATCCCGCATAACGGATGCCGTCCTCCAAGGCCACGTAGAGTCTAAACACTAATTTTCAATTACCGATTTTTAACTTCCAAACATCATTCGTAATTTCGTAGACCTGATATGAAAACTACAAAGCTGACTTGTAAAATGTGTAGACGCGAAGGCGTGTCTCTTTGTGGTAAGGACAATTGTGCGCAAAAACGCCGCCCTTATCCACCGGGTGTTCATGGCCCAACATCTCGAACACGTATGACTGATTATGGAAAACAGCTACGAGAAAAGCAGAAAGCTAAACGCATTTATGGTGTTTCAGAAAAACAATTCAACAATTATTACCAAAAAGCCATGAAAATGAAGGGGGATTCAGGTGAGAATTTGGTTCGATTGCTGGAAATGCGTTTGGACAACACGGTTTTTCGTGCGGGAATGGCAAAGACTCGCGCAGCTGCGAGACAGGCCGTATCACACGCGCACATTGAAGTGAACGGGAAAAGAGTAGATGTCGCATCGTATCAAGTGAAGACAGGCGATATTATTAAGGTTCGTGAGACAAAGAAAGAAAAAAGCACATGGAAAGCACTGGTAGAGGCAACTCAAAAAGCTGAGGTGCCATCTTGGGTTATTCTGGACACCGGTAATCTGGAAGCTAAGGTTACGGGTCAGCCTTCGAACGAGGAGTTGCAGCAGTCGCTGTTCAGTTCAAAACTTATCATTGAATTTTATTCTCGCTAAAGCCCTTAAGCTTCTTTATATACTATGGAGTCATTACTTCTCCCATCAAAAATTCGTTTTACTAAAGGCGAGAGGCCTAACGAAGGCATACTCACATTTGAACCATGTGAGCAGGGTTATGGTACAACGATCGGCAACGCCCTACGTCGCGTTTTGCTCTCTTCATTGGCCGGCGCCGCAGTAACCGCAGTGAAAATTAAAGGTGTGGATCACGAATTTTCCACAATGGCTTATTGTAAGGAAGACATGCTGGAAATTATTTTGAATCTCAAAACTCTACGCATGAAGCTTCACTCAGAAGATCCGGTTAAATTAAGTCTTTCCGTTAAAGGAGAAAAGATTGTTACAGGTGAGGATTTTGAAAAGAATGCAGATGTTGAGATTGTTAACCCGGATTTGGTAATCGCACACCTTACAGATAAAGCAGCTTCCATGGAAATGGAAATTACCGTAAGCCCGGGTAGAACATATCAAACAACCGAGGAGCGCATTAAAGAAAAGTTGGAACTTGGAAATATTTCAATCGACGCATTGTTTAGCCCGGTAATAAATGTTTCTTATAATGTCCAAGCAACTCGCGTTGGTGAGAAGACGGACTATGACAAATTGGTTCTTAACATTGAAACCGATGGAACAATTGACCCACTGGATGCGTGCCAAAAAGCGGTTGCAATTCTCTTGGATCACTTCAGCCTCTTGAAAGATATTGAATATGAAGCATAAGCATAAAGGAAAAGTTTTAGGCAGAGAAAAGGCGCCGCGAGAAGCAATGCTGCGGAATTTGGCGCAGTCGATTTTATTGTACGAAAATGTGAATACCACATTGGCAAAAGCAAAGGCTGTTCGTCCAATAGTGGAAAAAATAATTTCTACTGGTCGCACAAAAAGTCTTCACACACGAAGAAGGTTGTCTCGTGTGTTGTCTATAGAATCAGTTGTAAATAAAGTATTGGAAGAGATTGGGCCGCGTTATGCCACAAGATTAGGTGGATATACGCGCATTATTAAGTTGGGACGAAGAAAGGGCGACGGAGCTGAAATCGCACAAATTCAATTGGTTCGCGAGGAAACTGAAGGACTAAAGGGCCCAAGAATTGAAGAACAAAAAGAAAAGAATTCGTAATTCGTATATTCGTATAAGATTAGTAATTTTGTAGACCTATGAATATTGAACGCAAAACACATGAAATTGATGCAGAGGGAAAGATTGTTGGACGTTTAGCAACTCAAATTGCCGGTCTTTTGATAGGCAAAGGTAAGACTGATTACACTCCAAATATTGATGGCGGAGACTTCGTGAAAGTGAAAAACGCAGACAAGGTTGTATTCTCCGGGAAAAAATGGGATCAAAAGAATTACTATCGCACCTCCGGCCGACCAGGCGGCTTAAAGATTATTTCTGTTAAAAAGATGAGAGAAGAAAAGCCGAATGAGATTTTACGCAATGCGGTAAAGTACATGCTACCAAAAAATAAAACACAAGATGTTAGAATGAAGCGTCTTATTATAGACTAATGCCGAATGTTGAATTTCACGCGAGGAACAGCCAAGTGCGAAATTTCAAATAATAAATTCGAATTTTATGCCTAATGCAACCAAGAAAAATGAGGAGCCGGAAAAAGAAGTAACTTCCGCAAAAGCAGAAGACAAGAAGCTCGTTGTTAAGAAGCCAACTGCCAAAAAGCCTGCTGCGAAAAAGTCTGTTGCGAAGAAACCGGCTGCCAAGAAAGTTGCGAAAAAGCCGACTACTTCCAAAGCTGCTGTTTTGGAATCCGAAGAGGTTGCTGCAGCTGAAACGTCTAAGGGCGGTTCGTTCATTTCCGCTGTCGGACGACGCAAGAGTGGAATCGCACGAGTTCGTTTAATAAAAAACGGAAAAGGTGTAATCACAATCAACGGACGCAAGCTGAATGATTATTTTGGTTCATATAATTTGCGCGAAAAAGTAGTACTGCCGTTAAAAACCGTTGGACAGGAGAAAGCGGTTGATATCAGTGTTAAGGTTACGGGAGGTGGCGTACACGGACAGGCTGATGCTGTGTGTCATGGAATATCAAGATGTTTGGAAAAACTTAATCCAACATTTCATACTTCCTTAAAAAAACTTGGTCTCTTAACTCGAGATGCAAGAAAAAGAGAACGAAAGAAATTCGGAAAGAAAAGCGCTCGACGTAGCCCACAGTGGAGCAAGAGATAAGTTCGAAAATCGAATTTCGAATATCGAATGTAGAACAAGGTTTGAAAAGGAAGGGACGGACATTTTGTCCGTCCCTTTGATTTTATCCACAGTTTTTTTAAAAATCACGACCTTGAAAATCCAGCTCAACCATCGCATAAATCGAACCTCCATCCGCACAATTAACACGATCGCTTAAATTGTGTAGATGCTGGAAATGAGGCTGTGATTAATTGACGAATACGTTAATTCGTGCCAAGTTGTTTGTACGAACTTTCACAACGGGAGGTAATCATGGATGCATATCATCAAAAGCCTGAATTGGCAAAGCGCCTTGAGGCGGCAGACTTACTTGGTGGCTTGAAAGATATCATCGGTCGGCCGTATATATTGACAGGAGAAGATGAGATTTATGTTGGTGAAAAAATTACCAGCATAATTTTTAGGCCCGGCAAACTGTTAGTGGGTACGCTTGATGGCGAATCTTGTGGATTGCTGATGTTCGATCAAAGTAAAAAAGAATGGTCGTCCACTATCAGTAGTATTAAGCAGTTCCGGGTTTCTGTGCTCTAGCTCCATTGCTTTTCTCAAAACCGCCCTAACTCAAGGCGGTTTTTGATTTGTTCAGCTCTTGGGTTATTTGCACATTCCATTTACAATGAAGCAGACTTCGGATTCGTAGCTCGTAACTTGGAACATGGAACTCAAAAGGAAAAAATTGAATTCAATTCGGGTTACGAGTTGTGCGTTACGAGTTTCGGATTGAGGATTACTTTATGCCCTACGGCGCTAAAATCGCGAAAAATGCAGCGTGGCTCATGTTTGCTACGGCAGGACAAAAACTGGTTGCATTTTTTGCGTTCATTATAGTAGCGCGTTTGCTTGGCAAAGAACTGACCGGGGTTTTCTTTTATGCAGTTTCTGTAACTTCCATCTTTGTAATACTCTCGGATCTTGGAATGACGCCAGTCGTGATTCGAGCTATTGCTGGAGGGAGGACAGATGGTGCGCGACTGTTTGGAGCAGCAATCCGCGCAAAGCTCTGTCTAGCGCCAATTGCTATTATTGCAGCGCTTGTTTATGCGTTTGCCTTTGGAGCTGATAAAACAACGCTTATAACAGTGGCAATCGCTTGTTTGGTAATGACAGCAGATACAGTGCATTTAGTGTTGTACGGGGCTCTCAGAGGGCGACAGAACCTACGTCCAGAAGCATTAGGCATGTTTGTGGGTCAGATTTTAACAGCTATTTTCTCCGTTGGCGCAGCTGTGCTTGGATTTGGTCCAATTGGATTAGCTGTTGCGCTCCTCGTGGGTAGCTCCTGGAATGTCTTTTGGAGCGCTCGTCAAACTGTAAAATTGAAAGTTCCAATAGAAACCCCGCTTCTCAAAGATTACAAACGATTGGCAAAAGAAGCGCTGCCATTCGGAATAGCCGGGTTGTCAGTCAAAGTTTATTCGTACGTAGACAGTTTGTTCTTAAACGTTTATCACGGATCAGCGGCCGTTGGTCTTTATGCTGTTGCATATAAATTAACTTACGCGCTTCAATTTCTCCCAATAACTTTTACAGCCGCACTTTATCCGGCTCTTGCATCCGCTTACGCAAAAAAGGAGAAAGATGAGCTGCGAAACATATTCTTGGGCTCTTTGAGATTAATGGCTGCCATCGGGTTCCCAATTTCCGCCGGCCTGTCTGCACTTGCGCCTGACATTATTCCGCTTTTGTACGGGCAAGATTTTGTGGGAGCGATCGCGGCTTTTCAGATTTTGCCATGGGTGTTACTTCCGATTTTCTTAGATTTTCCAATCGGTGCTTTGCTAAATGGCACAAATCGCGCGCACTTAAAAACAATTGCGATGGTTGTTACGATGATAGTAAACATAGTGCTAAACGCAATCCTAGTTCCAAAATTCGGTCCGGTTGGCGCTGCTTGGGCAGGTGTTGCAAGTTTTTGGTGCTTGTATCTTATTGGCGCATATTTTACGCGAGAATACGCCGGGGGAGTTATCGGCTTTGTTTCCATCACGCTTCGCGGATTGGCGGCTGCCGGAGTTTCATGGTACGCATGGCAGACAAGTGTTGTTTATATGCCGCTTTTTGCATCCATGGTATTTGGTGCGGCAGTTGCGCTAATCATGGGTTTTGTAGTTAGATTCATACGCTGGGATGATATGAAGCTGATTGTGGATATCTTCCGCAAGACAAAGAACGTCGGACCTCGGACCTCGGGCGCCGGACCGTGATATGTCTAAAATCACACTAATTACTCTTGATTATCCTCCTTTGAAAGGTGGAATAGCTCGCTATTTAAGTGAGCTTGTTAAGGCATCAAATGGGGAAATGGAAGTTATAACTCCGGAAGATCGAAATTTTTTTAGGAATAAGTGGCCTCGCTGGAAGCCGATCGTCGACATTTGTCTGAGTTTAAAGAACAAGGAGCGCGTTATTTTACTGAGTCACGTTTTTCCTGTTGGAACAGCGGCGTGGCTTGCTAAGCGAAAAGGTGGACCTGATTATGCGGTTTTATTTCATGGATTGGATTTGCGATTGGTAAAAGGATTGTGGAAGAAATGGCTGCTGAAGCAGATTTGTGCTAATGCGAAATTATTGATTGTTAACAGTGAGTCCACGAGAAGTGATTTGCGCACGCTTGTTCCAAGCGCAGACCCGTTGGATTTAACGCCCGGTGTTGATGAACAAGACATTCCATCTCGTGAAAAAGCGCGTGAACTTTTAGAAATAACGCAGTTTGAAAAAATCGTGGTGTCTTTAGCTCGACTGGTGCCACGTAAAGGAATTGATAATGCACTTCATGCAATGTCACGTCTGCAGAAAAAGATGGATGTGCCTTATGTGGTTTTGGGGGACGGGCCGGATCGCGATCGTTTGATTCGACTCGCCCTGGAGCATCGTACACAAGTTAAGTGGATTCGCAATGCGTCTGATGAGGAAAAGTGGTTGTGGCTAGCTGCGGCTGACGTTTTTCTTTTGCCTGTTCGTGATGAGGGTGAGGATGTTGAAGGTTTTGGGATTGTTTATCTGGAGGCGGCAAAAGCGGGAATTCCATCTGTGGCCGGCAAGAGCGGTGGCGCGACTGAAGCTGTAAAACACAATAAAACCGGGTTTTTAGTGCGTCCTAATGATGTAGATGATATTGAGGAGGCTGTGGAAAAGTTGCTAAAAGACGAAGAATTGCGTAAAAAGCTAGGTGAGGAGGCTAAGAAGAGAGTGGAGGAGGAATTTGGGTGGGGAGAAAGATGGAGGAAATTAGCTTGTAGCTTAATAGGTCATTGAATCATTGTTAGTCTAACAACCTAAAAAGCTAACGCCTAAAGCCTAACATAATGTATATAGCTGTAATAATACCCTGTTTTAATCACGCTGATATTTTGCGACGCACGCTAGAGGGTTTATCTATTCAAAGTCTGAAACCGGTTGAAGTGGTGGTTATAGATGATGGATCAGAAGATAATCCTGAAACAGTTGTGCGAGATTTTGTTGATCGCTTGCCAATTAAGTTTCACAAACTTTATAAAAATCACGGGGCGCCATATGTGCGCAATTTAGGCGCTCGCATGACCACAGCGCCTCTTATAATTTTTCTTGATGCAGATGCTGAGTTAGTACCAAATGCGCTTGAGTTTTTCGCGCTGGAACTTGAGTCTAATACAGACGCTGACTTCGTATATTCAAATTTCTTTTGGGGAATAAAACGCTTTAAAGCTCGTGCTTTTAATTTTGATGCGCTAAAGAAAAGAAATTATATTCACACATCAAGTTTGATGCGTCGGAGTTGCTTTCCGGGCTTTGATGAAAGTTTAAAGAAATTTCAAGATTGGGATTTGTGGTTGAACATGGCAGAAAGAGGGTCTCGCGGCGTTTGGATAAACCATGAATTATATCGCATTGAGCCGCGTCGTCAGGGTATGAGCCGATGGATGCCGCGAATCGCATATCTCGTACCATGGTCTCGATTTGGGTTCATGCCAAAAGAATTGACAAAATACCGCCAAGCTGAGGAGATAGTGCGGAAGAAACATGGTATTTGAATGACGAATGATAGTTGTCATCTTTTGATCCTTTCCTACATTCGTCATTCGGATTTCGGAATTCGTCGTTATACAAAAATAGTTTTATGAAAGACCTGCGGATTGTGATTGTCTCTTGGAACGTAGAGAATTTGCTCGAGTGTTGTTTGAGATCGCTACCAGAAGCATGTCGAGGTTTGAGCTGGGATGTGGTTGTTGTGGATAATGCATCTCAGGATGACAGTGTAAGCGCTGCTCGTCGCATGGGAATTAAAACTGCGCAGGAAAGCGAGCATGGTCCGAGGACTGTGGTTAAAGTTATTGCGAATTCTGAGAATCGCGGATTCGCGCGCGCGTGCAATCAGGGAATCACTGGTGCTGACGCAAGATACGTTTTAATCCTTAATCCAGATACAGAATGTCCGCCTTTATCTTTGTTCAGATTTATAAATATTGCTAATGCTTGTCCTGACGCCGGAATACTTGGTCCACAGCTCATCTATCCGGACGGAAGTTATCAGGAAAGTGTTCGTCGTTTTCCAACGATTTGGAGTCAGGTTGTGATTTTGAAAAAGATACACCACATTGCGCCGTGGCATCCAGCTTATACAAGATATTTGGCAAAAGATTTGATACTAGAGCGCGAGCAAAGTGTAGACCAAGTTATGGGCGCGTGTTTTCTTATTCGTCGAGAGTTGATTGAACAGGCGGGCGGATTGGATGAGCGATATTTTGTGTGGTTTGAGGAAGTTGACTATTGCAAGCGGGCTCATGAGCTGGGATGGATGGTTCGTTATGTCCCATCCGTGAAAGTGGTGCACCATAGTGGGCAAGCATTTGCGCAAGTGTACTCATTGAAAAAGCAGCGTATGTTTAATGACAGTCTGCTTAAATATTTTAAGAAGTGGCATCCGGGCTGGCGTTTTTGGTTACTAAAGATAACAGCGCCGTATTCTATATTTTTGACGTGGATGATGAGCGGACGGGAGAAAGTTGAAAGTCAAAATCCAAATGTCATTGCGAGGAGCGGAGTGACGCAGCAATCTTTTCGAAAAGATCACCACGTCGCCCCAAAAGCTTTCGGAGCTCCTCGTGATGACAATAAGATAATAAAGAAGGATTGGATTATTTGGATCTTTGCGATTTTTCTACTTGAAGCGGTTTCTTTATCTTTTGTTTTTTGGCCGTATGAACGGGGCGCTATCACAATGCTTGTTGGTATTGGCATGTTGTTTTTAGCTTGGCGCCGGCCGGATTTGGGGTTGGCTATCATCCTTCTTGAGTTATTAATTGGCGCAAAAGGCTCTCTGCTAAAAATTCCAAACGGGTGGGATTTTGATAATGGAACATCTCTGCGCATGGTGTTGCTTTTTACTTTTATAATCGGTTGGTTGTTTAATGCAATCACATATTGGCGCGCGAATTTTTCTGTCATTTCGACCGAGCGGAGAAATTTCGTTCGGAATTTAGTGCGCGGCAGAGGAGCGTGGATCGCGCTTGCCATTTTGTGTGTTTGGGCTTTTATGCGCGGAGTTTGGTTGGGGAATGGCGCTTTATTAAGAGATGCGAATGCCTGGGGATTTTTATTAATATTAATCCCTGTTTTGGATGTTGCATTACGTAAATCCGATAGTTTAATACGCCACGCAGTTAATGTGATCATCGCATCGCTAATCTGGCTGCCTGTTAAAACGTTAGGCCTGTTATACGTTTTTTCTCATGGTATCAAATCTTTATCGCATCCCTTATATCTTTGGGTCAGAAGAACGGGCGTGGGTGAAGTCACGTTGGTAACCGGTAATTTATTCCGCATTTTCATACAATCTCAGGTTTATGCGCTTGCCGGATTTTTGTTTGGAAGTTCTTACGCGTTATCCGAAACCCAAAACCTAAAACCCGAATCCCGTGATGTGAACATCTTCTGGATCATACTTGTCGCCTCCTCAGTCTCAATTCTGATAAGTTTATCGCGCAGCTTTTGGGTAGGATTATTTTTCGGATTGCTGGTGTTGTTGATTCTAAAAATAATCTATTTACGATCTTTGGTGAGCTGGAATTCGGTTTGGACAATTTTTTCCGCTGTTGTAATTGGAGCGGGTTTGATTTTTGCCGTTGTAGCATTCCCATATCCGTATGTTGATGTTGGATCGCTGAAAACCTTGTTTGGTTCGCGGGGTTCAGTTACAGATGTTGCTGCAGAAAGTAGATGGAACTTGTTGCCGGTTCTTGTAGAAAAGATAAAGGACGCACCAGTTCTCGGATCTGGTTTTGGCGCAACCGTGACATATCAAACAATGGATCCGCGTATTCGAGCGCAAAATTCGGATGGCTGGTACACCACGCACGCATTTGAATGGGGTTGGTTGGAGCACTGGATTAAGTTTGGGATTTTAGGGATTCCTGTTGTTGCGTGGCTTCTTTTGTCACTCATGATGCGTTTGTGGAAATTAAAAACCGACTGGTGGATCCGAGCCGGTTTCATTTCTTCATTAACCGCATTAGCAGCGCTTCACATCTTCACGCCATATTTGAATCATCCTCTCGGCTTTGCATTTTTGTTAACAGCAGAAGGATACATAACAGCAAAATCGAACATTAAAGAATACTAATCCTTATAATAAACTCAAATGACCTCCTCCCCGGGTTCCGCTCCGCTTCACCCTGGGTTTCCATTCATTAAATTTCGCTTCGCGCAGACTCGTTTTGCTCGTCGGCCATTCATCCCCGCATTCCGGCTTCTTACTAACAACTACTCGTGATTTGTTGGCCTCCATGCAGGGTTTCCTGGAAAAGAAAAAATCTTAAAAAATATATTATTTAAGATTAATGAATTTTTTTGAACATCCATTGCCATAAATTTCTCCTATCGGCAAATTCTGCGTAATTGTGTTTTTAGGATTTTTGGCGTTCGAAATAGAAACGCCGTGCCAGTCTCTCGTGGCTGCCAAGGTTAGGAATTGTTAAAATTTCAACGCGCGAGGAGATTTTAAAATTTGATGCGAGTAGCTTGATATCATCCTTACAATCAAAAGGATAAGCATAGACACTTTTTTGAATTTTATAACAGCCGATAGATTTTAAAGTATGTTGAAATTTCCGCCGCATATTAGACCTTTCGGAAATATCAAACATTATCAGTCGCCAAAAATGATCCCATTTGTTACCTTTGATTTTCTTTAATTTTGCCTTTGTATAACGGAAAAAACCCTTTTTAGTTATGTAAATTGGTGAGTGCTCATCCTCTGGGCAATATTCAATAAAACCATTAATTCTCATTTCACGAAGCGATTTTTTAATGCGCCAAATTGAATACAGGCCGAGTTTTTTGAAAATCTTATCAGCATTTCTGCCTTGAGCTAAGAAAGCTGCTAAGGTTAACAGGCTTGAGGTAGCTAGTATCTCAAGTATCGCATCGGTGGCAGTAGCTAGTTTGTCTTTTGTTTTTCTTTTCATATCTCCTATATATACCGCTGCACTATTTTTTGTCCTTTGTCAAGTTTTGCTAACCAAAGGTCAAAATTACGATTGTCATTTTTTTCTCCTATCGGCAAATTCTGCGTAATTGAAAAACTCCACTGATAATAGGTGGAGGATTCGGTGTCAGCGGATTGATTATTTTGTCGGGATAGGTGGTTTACTGCCAAGATGAGCAACCGCGCAGAAAGTCAGAGCCTGACATTTTAGGTCTGCCTTCTGGCTGAACCGTGACCAATCCGAGCGCGGAATCGTTAGCGCATGCCACACAAGGCATTTGGTTTTGCAAGAAACGCTGTCCGGGTTTTAGATTTTGGTTAGCGCAAACTCGCGCTCGTAAGATTTTCAAACGTTTTCCATCAAACTCAAACCACGTACCGGGCCATGGATCATAAGCGCGCACCAGACGTTCGATCTCCTCCGCAGACTTATTCCAGTCGATTTTCCCCTCTTTGCGTTTTAATGTTTTGCAAGTTGTAGCAAGATCATGATTCTGTTCGACTGGCTCGATTCTTCCATTTAGAAAATCTGCGAGCGCGTTTGGAAGTGTGTCCGCGCCAAGTTCGGATAATTTATCGCGCAATGTGCCGCCAGTGTCATGATCTTGGATTTCAATTTCCTTAGTGGCTAAAATCGGACCATGGTCGAGGAGCGCATCCATCTTCATAATTGTGACTCCGGTTTTTTTATCTCCCGCAGCAATAGCAGCCTGAATTGGAGATGCGCCACGCCAGCGAGGTAACACAGATCCGTGAACATTAACAACGCCGTGTTTTGGAATATCTAAAAACCATTGCGGAAGAATCTTTCCAAAAGCTACTACAACAAAACAATCGGCCTCCGGTATCCGGTATCCAGTATCCGATTTTAATTTTTCCGGTTGATGGACTGGGATTCCGTGTTTCTCAGCGCAGATTTTTACAGGAGGGGACACGAGTTCGGAATGACGACCCACAGGTTTATCTGGCTGCGTGATTACGCTCACAACTTCAAAACGCTCATCATTGATAAGCGCTTGCAGGCTGGGCACGGCAAAATCCGGCGTCCCGAGGAAAATTATTTTAAACATATTATTCCTGTGCCAATTTAGACCCCCGAGTTATTTCTTTTGCTTTGTCGATAAATAAAATTCCGTCCAAATGATCAATTTCGTGTTGCATCACTATCGAACTAAAACCTTTGCAGTCCAAGTCCACGCGTCTGGCATAACGATTAAGCGCGCGAACAGAAATTTTTTTGTGACGATCTACCAAGCCCCAAACTCCGGGCACGCTCAAGCAACCTTCCTCATTGTCGATCATGGATGTCGAACTTTTTATTACTACCGGGTTTATGAAAATCTCAGCACCTTCATCTGTGTTTATTACAATAATTCGCTCGTTGCGTCCGACTTGAGGCGCGGCTAATCCAACACCGTCCGCTTGTTTCATGGCCTCAATCATTGCATTCAAATAATCCTGAAATTCAGGAGTGTCAATTTTTTCTTGATCTACCTCTTTAGATGGTTGGCGCAATGATGGCGCGGGTAGAGTGATGATCTTCAAAGTTTTCATGTTATGACGAATTACGAATTGTGTTACGCATTTTACAAATAGTTGAAAAATGAATTATTTGAATTTATTGGTTATTTGTGACCATTCGTAATGTTCGTATTTCATTCGTCTATTCGTAATCTTTTTAGCACAAAAATGCGATTGGGTCAAGGTCAATTATGGCTTTTTTTGCGAAAGGTTCAAGAAAAGCGCGGATTTGTTGTTCTGATGTTTGGTCTGGTGGCAGAATGTGAATCACAAAACGAAGGTTACGGGTTTTACTGCGAAACAAAACAGGAAACGGGCCTTCGAGCTTCCACCCGTCCGCAAGCGTGTCTGAAAGCTCAGAAAAAAGAATCACCGCGTCTTTTTCAGTTCCGTCAATCAGAATTTTAATTCGAGTTTTTGCAGGAGGATAAGAGAAAGTTTGGCGCTCTTTAATTTCTTTTTCCCATGCATTTTGCAAACCCTCAGACGTCAACCACGCGCGAGCTTCTTCTAAAAGTTCTTGCGAACCCTGCACAAGAATTTGCGATTGCGCAACCGAGGCGCTCGCAGCAAGACGTCGCCACGCGACAACAAGACGCTCACGTTTGCGGATGTCTTCTGAATAACCGCCGATCAATGAGAGATCCGTAATAATTATTAGAGAATTCGGAGTGATTGAAAGTACGCGTAATTCCGGAAGATCAACAACCCGGATTTTCTCAGTACCAAAATGTTTTTTCACTTCTTGTTCCAACTGCGTTTTTCCCATGCGCGATTTGTTTAGATCAGCGCTCCCGCATTTTGGACACATGACCTGAATGGAAGATTTTCTGCTGCAGCGACCGCAAATTCCCTGCGTTTCAAAACAAGAAATCGGAAATGAACAAAATTCGCACAACGCAGTCCAGCCGCAATCACGACAAACCGAGCGAGATCTGTGGCCGCGGATCGGGTGAATAATAACAATCGGTCGGTTTTCCTCCAGCGCTTGTTGAATTTGCATCTCGCAATGTGATGAAATATTTTCCACTGGGGATCGCGCTCCATATTGCCAATGATCATAGAAGATTGGTAACTGGTATTCGATTGTAGGAAGTCGGAATTCTGTATTTTGGAATTCGGATAGTGGTGGGGTTGTTCCGATTGAAACTACTTTTAAGTCAGGACGTTGTTCAGCTGCTGTTCGAACGAGCCAGCGCGCGTCAATGCGTGGCTCTGATTCATCTTGTTTAAAATCATCGTTTTCCGGCTCGTCGACTATAATCGAGTCTGCTGCGTGCGCTAGCCAGGCTCCGATTCTTGTAGCAACGAGAATTCCTTGTTTGCTTTGCACAAATTCAGTCCAACTTTTCCAGGCAGCGCCATCCGCCATATCGGAATGTAAAACCGAGGATTGCAGTTTTTTTGAAAGTTGATCCGCACGATTTTGCCACGCAGTTAAAATGAGAACACGACCACTCATGTTTCGGACTTGTTCGATAAGCGTGGATTGACGGTCGAGCACGTAAACAGCTTGTGGCTTGTAGCTTGTAGCTGGTAGCAGATTCAATTGGGTCTTTGTACCCCCATCTTCTTGTTCTTTTGACTTGATTTTTGCCGGGATCTTTCGCAGCCAGGACTGTAAAGTTGTTGGTTGTGAGCAAAATGAACGAGCGGCCGCATTTTTCAATAACGGGATTACTAAATCTGAAAGGTGGAGGAGCGGCTCAGGGTCCTGAAGATCAATAATTCTGTCCGCATAAGCGCTCTCGGTTTTTCGTTCAACTATAAGCGCTGTAATTTTTCTGTTACGAAAAGGAACGCGAATAAGATCACCAATTCTTAAATCGCTGTGCTCCTCGATTTTGTAATCAAATACATTCACGCCATAAGGCGTGCGAATAACAGGAACAACCGAGATATATTTCAGGTCCATGATTCGTTTCTCGTAACTTGGATTGAATCGAGTTATGAGTTTCAAGTTACGCGTTCCAAGCTTATGCGATGTCGAAACGCGTGGTCATATATCCTACACCAAAAGGTGATTCATATGACAAGACTTTTGAATTCACATTCATACCATCCAGCGCTCCCAATAGTGTGATTATTGGACGATAGCCGCATTGAGCCACTTTTTCCAGAATTTCAGGATCAACAGCTAGAAGTTTGTTTACATCTCGTTCCGCAACAGCCTGTTGAACTGTTTGGTCAAATTTAGAGCCATCAGCATCAAATCCTGCCGGCGAATCCTGGCTTAGCTTGTGAGATAAATCCGCGCTCGCAACAATGGCAATTCGTCCCGGTTCAGCGTGAAGGACTTCTTTAAGCTGGCGGCCGAACTCGTAGTGCTCTTTTCCATCCAGAGCTGATGGTGAAATCGGAATCAACTTCCAGTTCGCGAGCTTAGAAGTTAAAAGCAAAAGTGGCACAGTGTATCCGTAATCCAGCTCCTCATTCGATGTAAGCGTGAAGGGCATTCCCTCATGCCGCAACTTGCGTTGCAAGTGATCAGTTACAAGATAGTCGCTTTTCACTTCTACTGTTGTGGAAAAATCTCCGAACTTTTTTAAGTTGCCTATATACTTTGCGGCTAGATTCGCGCTAAACGCATCAGGATAATGAGTCCCATGCGGCGCGATAATGCAAATAGTATCAGGCTTAACCAGATACAGAGCCTGCTCAATTTCCTGGCACGCGGTCAAAGTTGCAGCGAGTTTTTCGCGATGCTCTTTGCCAACAGATGGGATGAGGAGAGGTGAATGGGGGACGATGGTTGCGAAGACAATCATATGTATTACGAATTACGAATTTGATACGAATATTACGAATAGTTGACGAATATGTTATGTGCTACGTGTTACGAGCTCTAATTGAGAGTTAAAATAGCATCCGGTTCCGGTTCTTGATTTGTTTGCGGGATGAATGGCTCGCCGATTTTGTGAATCGCAAGAATCTTAACCGGCACCTCAACTATATTTTTCCATTGCCACCCGATTTCTTCAAATATCTGTTCGGATGGAATGGCGCGTAGCAGGCTGTGTTCCACAACGTACACCGTCGAATCATCTTCCGCCTTCACGAGCTCACCATTATGCAGATGATACAACTGACCGATAGGATAACTTTCAAGCTCGGTCGCGCTCACGATTTTAATTCTGCGGTTGTGAAAATACAAGCTGATGAACACTGGATGAATGAGCGGCTGCCTCCAACCATCTTCCACATACCATACACCCGGTGAATCTGCGGTCTTCATTAACACGCCTTGCGGGAATGAGGTGTAAATTGTGATTTTGTCGCCGTCAGGATAAGCGGCCAGATCTTCGAGTTCAACATCTTCCACTTCATCCATATTAAAACCGAATTTGCGGAAAGCTTCCATGGTGGCGATGTGGCGTTTGGAATCTTCTGTTAGCAAATAGATTTTACCATTCGGATCTTTAAGCAGTGAATATTTTGGAAATTTCATCGACGGACCGTCAGCATAGTTTTGAAGTTCCGCGTCTGACACAGTAATAATTTTTTTCTCATCAAAAACCAGAGACGACACCACGGCCGCAGAAGCAAACGGGCGTTTTTCACCAAAGCGTATCAAATAGGTTTGATCGGTCGTGTCGCTGTGTACAACTGTTCCGTCGGGAAATGACACACTGAACCATCGCTTCCAGATTTTCCAAAGATTAATATTTCCGTGGATGTGCGGAGTGTAGCTGTAAAGCATTGCTGTTGCATGGTTCACTGGCGTTACTCTAACTCCATCAATTATCGCGGTTTTGCCCATTCCTTGTCCGCCGATTGTTAAACCGTTTGTTAAGAGCTGCATTAAATATTTTTCGCGATGCTGTTTAGCTGCCCATTCCAACTGCGCGCCAAAACCTCTGAGTTCTTGTAAATCAGGATCATCTTTTGAACAACTATCGCAGATTCCATATCCGGTTGCCCAGTCCAGTTGATTTTGTGTTGGTGCCGGATCTTCTACCAACGATTGTTCTTTTTGCAGAAGCGCGAGTAAATACTTCGGATTCATTTTGTAGGACTGTGAAATCCGCCAAATAATCTCAGATGCAATTTTGAGTTTGCCGTCTGTGTCCACGACTTTCAGATTTGCGAGCGTACCCTTTGAACGCAAAAAGTTCACCATGCGATCATAAGGCATGGCCGTGGAGTCAAAAATATCGTTGTCTGAGAGGATATAGTTTGGATCAAAAGCCGGATAATCCGCCAAATCAACGGTTATTGCGTTCGCTGGAGGAGCGAGCGAAAATGCCATTGAAATCAATATAAAAAGTGTGATAATACGTTTTTTCATAATATAGAGGGTATCACATCTGAGTGGATCGTGGAATTTTACAAGTGGTAGGTTTGGTCTACAAATGATAGGATATTCACATGTTAAAAAGGCAGAAGTTTCCGTTTTCGGTTTTTATACTGATTTTGCTTTTAAGTACCACTTTTTTTGTTCTTCCATCAATTGGCGGCGTGATTTTTTTAAGTCCGGATGAAACAGCTGTTGCAGTAGCAGGCCGCTCATTGTCCGAAAACGGTACGTTTCGAGTAACTTCGGATTTGCTAGAAAAATATCCATGGGCTCATCCGCGAAGTTGGGTAACGCAGAATTCATACATAGTTCCGGTTGGTTTTCTTGGAATGCCGCTTATCGCCTCTGGGCTTTGGAATCTTGCCAGAGAATATGGGCTCGCGCTCTTCACGCCGCTCCTCGTTCTGTCAGTACTATTTCCACTCTGGGGTTTTACGCGCTCGTTCGGGCGAATAGGACAAATGGCAGCAATAGTTGGATGGATGACTTTCCCAACAGTGATTCTTTATGCAAATCGCGGATTGTTCCCGAATTTGGTTGTTGTATGTCTGACAATCTGGGCTGCGTGGTTGGTCCAGCGTCCGAGGTCCGACATCCGAGGTCCGACGAGCTTAAGAATTATTATAGCTGGCGCGCTGGCTGGTCTGGCGCTTATCATTCGTCCTGTAGAAGCTGTGTGGGTTTTGCCGTGGATTCTAGTCGCATATTCGACAACTAAAGAACTGAAGAACAAAAGAACTAAAGAACATATTCAGTCCGCGATTTATTTTCTCATTCCGTTATTGATTGTTTGTGCGATCGGAGCTGGTTTGGCGTGGAAAACTTATGGCTCGCCATTTGCAATCGGTTATCAACTCCGTGATACGGTCACAAGTTCGAATGTCGAACAAAACTTCCAGCTTCCAACTTCCAGCTTCCAACTTCCAGCTTTACCTTTCGGATTCCATCCGCGCAATGTTTGGTTTAACATTCATTCGTATCTTATTGAATATCTCGCGCCGTGGTTTATTTTGGCGGTCGTTGTTCTCACATTAACTTGGGAAGACAAGAGAGCGCGCATCTGGATTTACTTGTCAGCGTGGACGCTCGCCATTCTCGCACTGATTTATGGACAAGGCTTATACCAGGATCATGTTCAACCTAATTTTGTATCGCTTGCCAATTCATTTTTGCGCTACATGATTCCCATTGCTGCGATTGGAGCAATATCCTTAGGATGGTTTGCTGGATATTTGAATAAACGTTTTGCGAAAAAGGGGATTGTGGTCGCTTTAATCATCACAATCATATTGGGTGCGTTTGGAATTTGGACTGCGTTTGCCAGAGATGATGAAGGATTGTTGCAAAATCGCGTTGAGTTGGTTCGTTATTATTCGATTCGTTCGCAAGCACAGGAATGGTTGGATGAAGGAGCGATTATCTTATCTGACCGCAGTGATAAGATTTTCTTTCCAGCGTTTCATGCTGTGTCTCCTATGCCGAACGAGGAGCGCGTTAAAGAGCTGAGCGAAACTTCCGGACATGACGTCGCGCTTTTTATTAGAACTTTGGATGAAGAGCGCGCAGAAGTTTGGAAAGACGCCGATTTAGAGCTTGTATTGCTTTTCACGTCAGGAAACGAGGGTTTGTATTTAGTACAGAAATAAAAGTATACGGTATACAGTATTGGGTATTGAGTATGTGTAAAACAATACTGAATACTCAATACTCAATACTGAATAATCAATACTAATAATGATAATTCCAAAAACTATCGCGTATCCGCTTTTACTTCTCCCATGGATTTTGGCTTTGGCGATTTTTGGTTGGATTTTGATCCAACGCTTTCCACCGAGTGGCATGTTTGTGACAACGAGCATGATTGACGGAAAGAGCGCTTTTATCAATCCGTTTTTGCCGTCCGAACGTGTGAGCGTGCCAGGTTTGCAGCCTGACGGATGGGTTGGACAAAGAATTACTGGCGATCCAACATATTTCACAACGCGTGTACCAGGTCCGTATGAAAGTGCTGAGATAGAGATTGATTTTCGTTCGGTTCGGCAGCCGCTTTTGGAATTTGGAATTGTGCGCGATGCTGAGGGAAATGATTTGGATTTAACTCCAATGTATTTGGAACAATTGCAAGCGGATGTTTGGCGTACTGTGAAAAACGGATATGTACGCGTTGGGATTTCAGATGTGAGATTAGATGATCCGAATTCGCGAGGGCTAGCGGTTTGGGATGCAACAAGTAG
>JAHIUG010000076.1 GCA_018817245.1 Patescibacteria group bacterium
CTCCGTGTTGGTCGAGATGACAGGTGAGAAAGATCTCTCCGCGTTGGTCGAGATGACAGGTGAGAAAGATCTCTCCGCGTTGGTCGAGATGACAGGTGAGAAAGATCTCTCCGCTCCGAAAGCTCTCGTTGGGTCGACCGTTAGAAAGATTGCCACGCTCCTACGTCGCTCGCAATGACAAAGTCTTATAATGACATCAAAAACTTCGCGAGCATTCTTACGCCGTATCCGGTTGCACCATGCGGCTGATCAGGTCGCGTTTCTTTTTCCGTATAACAAGTGCCGCCGATATCTATATGCGCCCACGGCGTATCCTCCACAAACGGTGTAAGGAACAGCGCACCCTTGATAACTCCGCCATCACGTCCTCCCGTATTATTAATATCCGCAATCTTAGAGCGCACAGCCTTCATGTACGGCCGATGCAGCGGCAACTCCCACAGTCCTTCGCCAGTTTCTTTTGCCGCAGTCAATAATTTCTGCCCCAGCTTTTCATCATTTGTAAGCAGCCCGGCAATTTCCTCACCCAACGCAATAACAACAGCGCCGGTCAAAGTCGCGAGATCCACAATCATGTCAGGCTTTTGTTTTTTCGCATAACATAAAGAATCTGCCAAAACTACGCGCCCCTCAGCATCTGTGCTTTTAATCTCAATAGTTGTTCCATCCATGGCGCGAACAACATCACCCGGACGAAACGCATTGCCACCAGGCATGTTTTCTACAGCTAAGAAAATTCCATGCACTGTAACTTTTGGCTTGAGATCTGCGAGCGCCTTAAACAAACCGATCACACTCGCAGCGCCGGCCATGTCGATTTTCATTGTCTCCATTCCGTTCGCAGGTTTTATGGACAAGCCGCCTGAATCAAACGTCACACCCTTGCCCACAATCGCAACTGTCTTCTTTGATTTTACGGGACGATAAACTAAATGAACTCCAACTGGCTTATTCCTTGAACCACGCGCCACAGACAAGGTCGCGTGCATTCCCATGTGCTCCATTGCCGCTTGATCCAAAATCTTGCAAGAGATTCCAGACCCACGCACAGCCAAAGCCTTAGCTTCTTCTGCCATGCGTTCTGGTGTCATATCTGCAGACGGCGTGTTCACCAAATCGCGCGCCAAAATCGTGGCTTCAGATAAAACCTTTCCGCGCTTCACGCCCTCCAATCCCATCTTTGCAGCACGCTTGTACTTTTCAAAAATAAAAACTTCGGAAAGTTCACTCGGTTGCTTGTTCTTTTTATGCTGCGTTCCTTTGTATGCATGAAATGTGTGAGCGCCCAGCAACAGCCCCTCTGTTAAGGCTTGAGCTGAAACACGCGGGTTCAATCCACCCTCCCCTGCTCCGTGCAAAAATGTGGTCATGGATTTAGCTTTTTGTTCGCGCGCAACTTTTACAATATGACCTCCGATTTGCCGCACTGTATCTTCATTAAACTTCTTTTTGTCTCCAAGGCCGAGGAGCGCGACATTCCGTGCATTTATCCATCCGAATGCCGGAAAGACCAAAGACTCGCCCAATTTACCTTCGAATTCTCTTTGAGCAATAAGCTCAGTAATCACACCTTCGAGCCCTTTATCCACAGCCTCGGTTGTGTCGCTAACGCTTTTTGCGCCTTTAAACATGCTAACTACCAAAAGATCGCATGTTTTCTCTAAAATATCGCCTTGTATAAGTTCGATGTTCATATACGCAAACCTTAGCGAGATATCAAACTTTGATCAAATTCTGTCCGTCCGGCGTCCAACTGTTATAAAGATTGTAGCCGCAGGTCTTTAGCCTGCGTTTTTTAAAAAATGAAATTACAAAAAAATTTCCCCATAAGATAAAAACAAAAAATGCTGAATTTAAAGGGTTTTCCCACACAACACCTGTCCCCCAGGTACCAGGTACGTAGGTACCAGGTACGTGAGTGCCAGGTACATCAGTTCAGACGAGATTTCTCCGCTGCGGTCGAAATGACAAGTAGATGGATAATCGCGCTCCTCGATCTTTAATCAAAAACAAAAGCCCTGATTCCTGCCTGCCGGTAGGCAAGTAAAATCAGGGCTAGTAAAGTCAACGGCTCACGGACAAAGCATACTTAATCTCAGGTCCAGGCTATTCGCCAGCTCTTGAGGAAGGACGTTGCTCAACGGCCGCTCCTGAAGCAAACCATTGGAATCACCCTTGAAGATCAGCCGAATGTCCTTTTTCTCCAAAACCACGGGCCATCGTTCAGCCCTGGCTATGAGCAATAGCGCCCGCTCAGGATTGAAACAGATTGGATAGCCCACGAGCTCACACATCTTTGCATCAGATACAGAATCGCCAATGGCCACAGAAGCCTTCAGATCAATGTCGTGTTCCAGAGCGATTTGTTTCACAGCCTCATCTTTTTGAGTTGCCCAGACAAGTGGCTCACCGCCAGTAAAAAAACCGTTCTCGTGTGGATGTTCCGTACCGTAGAAAATCTCGATTCCATTAGCCTTAGCGAAAACTTCCACCGCCTCTTGGAACGACCCAGAAATCACAGCACACGGCATCCCCACGTCCTTGGCCGCACTCGCAAGTTCACGCGTAAACACATGAACGTGATCACCTCTTTGTTCCATGGCTCTTTCAGCAACAAGCTTGGCGTCGGAAATTCTGACTCCCTTCAACCGCCCGTCTTGCTGATAGCTTTTGACTAGAATTTTTACGAAATCGGAAAATGAACCCTGTCGCGTCAAATAGCGTTGCCGCTCCTTGACCGCAAATTCGTGAACGATTCTTGGCAGAATCCCGAATTCAATAGCCAGTCGAATCCATTCGTCGAACAGCTGCCAACGCAGCCATGTTCCGTCAATGTCAAAGAACACTGCTCCCTTTTTCTCGCTCATCGCTCACCTCCTCATATGTGAAAGTTCGAATTGTTAGCTGAACCTAGCAAATATTTATGATTATGTCAATAATCGCAGACCTCAGGATTCCAAAGCCCGCGCTCGTTTATCTTTGCATCCTGTTCTAATCTGCGCAGCTCAGTTTTCCTGTCACTATTTTGCGGGAATGAAAGATATGCGTGCGCGTAACCATTCTGAACCATTGTTGCGTTCACATCCGTTCCATCTTCTAAATACACATTGCGCAACAAACGATCGTACTTGTCTCTTTCATCTGCTTGCGGATCAGATTCTAATCGAATGCGCTTTCCAAGCAAAAGATCTTCCAGCACTTTTGATGCTTCTTTTCCAAAACACTCAACCGGCTTGTTTGGATGCACTGTCTCCGGTGTGTCGATTCCAAGCATGCGGATTGTCCAATCTCCGGGTTCATTATCTAGCGTAGCGTGAAATGTATCGCCGTCTACTGATTTGGTAACTGTTGCGTTGGTTTGAGTTGTTGATGTTTTTATGAAATCCAGTTCAGAGATCTGCTCTTGCTCCAGCTCAACTATTTCCTGCTTGGCGAGCGCAACAAAATCAACACTCTTGATTAAAAAACCAACTGATATCAAAAACGGAATAAGGAGTGCAGTTAAAAATATGTATAATCGTTTAGGCATAATTATTAAATTCATCATTCGCTCATTCGCGCGAATGAGGGTATAGATTAAAGATGGGTTAAAGTTGTATGGACGATAGGATGAATATCATCGACTAATCCATAGTACACGTTCCTACTCACTTGCTTACTAAATAAGATATTAGTTTTACCAAGAATCACTAAATGTTTGGATGTAGCTTTGAACGATAAATTGATATGTGACGCGATCTGCTCGACTGTTAGATTGCCATTTGCCGCAAGTAATTTAATAATCGCCAGACGTCGCCTGTTTGCAAGTGCTTTCATAATCCATTCTACGCCCATATATCTACAGCTATCACATATCTCTCATTCGAGCGAATGAGGTTATCCACAATCATTATTCCACTAACCTTAGCCAAATTAGTTGCTCAGTTCTCATCCGCTCATTCGCGCGAATGAGGGCAATGTCATCTATTTATGTATAATTGTGGATAAGTCACTCAATGATTTAGCAATATGTCAGAACAACGAGAGAAACCAATATCAGAATATGAAGCAGCAATCTTTGCAGCAGAACTTGGTAGTGCTGAAGAAGTAGATCTTCATGGCATGGATACTGAAAGCGCGATGCACGAACTTGATAAAGCTCTGAACCATGGATTTATGACTGAAGTCGAAGTAATAAAAATTATCCATGGTCGTGGCGAACAAAAACTCCGAAACGCGGTTGAGAGTTATCTAAAAAAATGTCAGTTCGTAGAATTGTGGCGCTCATCTAACAATCCGGCTGAAGTGGGAGGTGTAACTTACGCGGCGCTGGCCAAGAAGAAGTAGCCCTCTTGATCAAAATCCAAATTTAATGTAAAGTGCATCCTATGAAATTGAAGAATCTACTGCTGCCAATCGTGTTCGCTCAGGCCCTCATCGGAACCGTGGGCAGCCTTTTTGTCAGCGACGTGCAGAATTTGACGCCATGCAATCTGTGCTGGTACCAGAGGATCGCTCTGTATCCGATCATGTTGATCGCAGCCATCGCATATTTGCGTGAAGATAAAAAAGCGCACCATTACGTGCTTCCGTTTAGTATCGTTGGTCTGCTATTTTCCAGCTATCACAATTTGCTGTATTACGATCTCCTTCCCAAAAATTTGCAAACCTGTTCATTCAGCGGCGCTTCCTGTACCGCGCATTACATCAACTGGCTCTGGGTTTTCGACATCCCGCAACTCTCACTCATCGCATTCGCGGTAATCACGATCTGCATGATCTTGTTCGCTAAAAAGTCTAAAACCCCTTCGAAACCAACAGCTTAAAAGGCACGGAAAATTTACGAGATTTATGATCAAACGCGGCTTCAACATGTGTGATGCCGTGTTTTTTTGCCTGCGCTCTGAACTTTTTCAAATCTGTGGTGTGAGATAGATAAGCGCTTACTGATCGCGCTCCTCCGTCTTTCAACGCAGCCGCCGCTTTAAACAAGGTGTCGCCCGTATCCGCAATATCGTCGACCAGAAGTACATCCTCTCCTTTAGGCTTGCCGCTCGCAATTCTACTCACAACTTTACCCGGACCCAAACGATCTTTTTTGATTTGGATGAACGGCGAACGCAACTTTCCGCTGAGTAGTCGTGCTCGATCTCGCGCTCCCATATCCGGTGCAGCCACAGCTGTTATATTTTTCCGGCGTGCGAATTCTGCCGCGTAATCCGTTGGCAGAATGTTCACCATCTTGCCTTTAAAAAAATCTTGGAACCGCTTACTATGCGCATCCAAAGTCACAACCTTATTCACCTCAGTGGAAAGAATAAGATCAGCGATCACGCGGCCGGCCGGAGCCTCGCCTTTTTTCACAGATCTATCCTGCCTGCCATACGCAAACCACGGCGCAATCAGCGTCCCGTTCTTGGCACCTGCAACATGCACAGCTTTTAAGAGCAACGAGAGTTGGAATGTTTCAATTGGATCCTCCCAAACATTGCCCGCAACCACAACGCGCTCCTTAATATCCGCCGGCGAAAACACAGCCCACTCCCCCGCTTTGTATTTTTTTGGTGTAACAAGTTGCGGATTCACACCAAGCTCTTTAGCGATGCCGCGCACCAGCGCAGCTTCGTGTTTTAATCCAATAACCGTGAATTTCATATGTTTAATAATTCAAGCACCTCTTCATCTGTTATTTGCTGGAATTCTTTGTAGAATTGTCCTACAGCTCCGTAGATCAGAGGGCGTTGCAATGCGATGACCTGCGCTCCTAGATTTTCCAGTTCTTGAATGGATGAGCGAGCGCCATGCGGAACCGCCACCACGATCTTTTTCGCGTTCTGGTGTTGCGCCGCTTTAATGGCCGCCTGCATTGTGAGTCCGGTCGCAATTCCATCGTCGATAATAATAACCGTCTTCTTTTCGAAAGACGGAAGAGCGCGGTCTTTTCGATACTTTTTAATCCTGCGCTTTGCCTCCTGCTTTTCTTTTCGAACTATTTCCGCAACTGCTTTCGGATCAGCGGCTCTTCGTTCGCTTTCATTCCAAACCGTCTCCCCTGTCTCGGCCAGCGCGCCAATCGCATACTCCTCATTAAATGGCGCTCCAATTTTTCTGGTCACAATTACATCTAGTGGAAGTTTGAGCGCGTGCGCGACCTCAGCTCCGAGCACAACCCCGCCGCGTGGCAATGCAAAAAGAAGCACGTCCGAACGACCGGCGTACTCATTCAATTTCTCTGCCAACTTTTTCCCGGCCTCTTGCCGATTCTCAAAAATCATAAGTTAGTATTCAGTATACCGTATGTAGTATTCAGTATTTTCTATCTAATATACTCGATACTGTATACTGTATACCGCATACTATTTTTTCTTCACATCAAACCCGCCAAACTGACTACGAAGCGCCATAATTATTTGTGCCTCATAACTCGGCCGCGTTTGGCTTTTTTTGCGCGCGTTCAAAGCTGTGTGAATTACACGATCAAAAACTCCGAGCTTGTGTGCTTCCTTTACAGTCCACCGTCCACCGCCTGTTTCATCCGCACGACCGCTAACTTTTGTAAGATCATTCCCAAATTCCTCATACGCATTTTCCAAACAACCCATTAAATGCGACTCAATCACACTTCCATTTTTATAAATCCCAGCAACCTGCTTAAGATCGATGGAATAATATGTGGCCGCCTTCATAACAGCAAAGCCCTCTGCCATGGCTTGCATCATGCCGTATTCAATTCCGTTATGCACCATTTTCACGAAATGTCCTGCTCCGGATTCACCCACATGTCCGTAACCGCCTTTGCAAGATAAATCTGCGAACAACTTAGCATAACGCTTGTATTGAGATTTGGGACCGCCAACCATTAAACACGCTCCCTTCCGCGTACTCTCAGGACCTCCGCCCACTCCCACATCCAAAAAATTAATTTTGCGTTTAGATAATTTGCGAGCGCGAGAAATCGAATCTTGGTAAAACGAATTGCCGCCATCAATTATTGTATCTCGCGCTTTCAGGTTCGGAGATAATTGACTGATGATTCCCTGCACATTTTCGTACGGCACCATGATCCAAATTGTTCGTGGCGCTTTCAAATCTTCTGCCAATTCTTTCAAAGATTTTGCAACTGTCACACCTTTTTTACGCGCCATTTTTTGCACGGCTTTTTTATCAACATCAAAAACTGTGACGCTATGACCTTTTTCAAGAAGACGCATCACCATTGCTTGTCCCATTTTTCCAAGACCAACATAACCAAGGTGCATAATTTCTTTTGTAATTATAACACATTACTCGTAACACGTAGCTCGTAACACGTAACATATCTAGTCTTGACATTTCATCCGATTTTTGATAAACCTAACGCGGTTCATTACAACTTGAGAAGGGAGAACGAGCATGCAGTGGATTAAATGGAAAGAATTTTTTGTACGCTATTCCGTCGGTCTGTTTTGCACGGGCGTCGGCATTGTGATTTGGATGCTGATTTTTGGAATTGTCAGTCTGGCCAAATCAACAAACAACAATGGAGTAGATACGCATAATCAGGCCGCTCTCAAAGATTGGGAAAATCGTGCTGTTCCGATCCTGCTCAGGAACGCGGTCATCAAATCGCTGGAAGCCGGTTCGGTGGCCGGCATTGAATTTCCCAAAGGTACGGAAAATGAGGAAGCTTTTTTGAAGCTGGCTCTGCTGGTGGTTAACGGCAAGACCGCTGACGCAAGGATCCGGGCTTTCAAGGACTTCCACAAGGTTTCGGAAATCCCGGTAAACACAAGCTATGGATTAGTCGTGGCGCTCCAGAACGAAAAACTCACGCCTTCAGAGCGCTATGACAAGCTGTACGCATATATAATTTCCAATCAGGCGCAAAGCAAATCCGAAACCATGATCATGCATGACCTGACGCGCGACTGGCTCAAAGGCGCTCGACCTGAACTCAAAGAACTGCCTGACAAACCAAAGGCCGAAGAGCCATACGTCTACAACTGGTTTGCTCTGACCATTTTTGCTCTGGTGCTGTACGCACTGGCGCAAATCATAATGGGCTTTTTCTACTTCGGAGATACCAATGATCGCTATGGCAACCGTCAGTACGACACATGGGCTATTCCGGCCAATCCTCTGGGCTGGCTGCTCATGATCCCGTTCGCGCCCGCGTTCGCGTTCCCTTGGATCGGACGCGGTGTGTATTGGGCCATTATGTGGCCGGCTACCTGGCTGGTTTGGCAATCCGGCCGAGGCTTGAAGTGGGCGCTGGTGGATTTCGATCTGTCTGTGCCGCCGCGGAAGATTCGCGAATGGCGTGAAACCAGGCGCGAAGCTAAACGGCGGAAACGCGCCGCCGAAGAGGTTCGGGCCGCCGAAGAGGCTGTGCTGGGTCAGGATGTCATCCGAGCCGGACTGAAGCTCAAGCATCTGCAAGAGCTTGCCAAACTCGAGAAGGACAAAGTGATGAGCGCAAAGCTCGGCAAAATTGCCGCTCGGCTCGAAGATGTGGCTAAGTCGCGTCGAAAGCACCATACGATCAAAGATCAGGACGGTTCGGATACGGATGGAAGTCTGTCCGAGATGATCGACGACTTGTCTATGGTTGTGGAAGGTTTGGCTGAGGCTGAAACGGCGGACAGCTCGGGACTGATCCCGATCAAATCCAAAACCGTTGCAGCCTAAGCTGCCCCTTCTTCTGATTCGCTCCTTTCTCCAATACATCTCGTCTCTCGGAGACGTTAACGTCTCCGAGAGACGAATCTTAACCGTGTGCTCTTGCATGCGGTTTTTTTTATTGGTTGATACTTGACATTTTGGTTAAAAACTGGTAAACCAAATCCGGTTCATTGGACAACAAAACTGTAGCCGCAGGTCTTTGGTCTGCGACTGGAGAAGGGAGAAAAGACATGAGGTGGATTAGCGGACGAAAGTTTTTGGTACGAAACAGTATCAGTCTGACTGTACTCGGAATATTTGTGCTTCTTTGGACTGTATTTGTCTGGGCCTCTGTGATAAAAAACAATCGCAAGAACAAAGAAATTCAGACGCAAAACGAGAGAACAAGACGGGAATGGGTCAAAAACACTAATCCGATCCAACTGCACAACGCTACTGTCAAAATGTTGCGCACTGGCAAAGTTGATGATGCCGAGTTTCCGGGCGGTACTTGGCAAATGAAAAGGTACATCCATCTTATGATGGTTATGGGAGATTCAAATTCTACTTCGGAACAAAGGTTGCAAGCCTTTCTTACATACCGGGGCTATTCGCAAAACCAGGGCATTGTATCCGTTCCAGAAGACACAACTCTTGGCGTCAATAAAGCAATCAACGATGCGGAACTTACGCCAAGCGAGCGTTACAAAAAAATGCGAACTTATGCTGACCCTCGCTATGTAAAAGGATACATGTATCATGAAGAATACTTAATGGTTCAAGATATTTTGGATACTTGGGCAAGAGAGCCTAATCACTACACACGCGGAAAAATGGAACTGCCACCAAAACCCGTGTTAAAACAACCCGTAGTGTATTCAAGCTTAGCTCAGGATATTTCTGCTATTGGTTTCTACATCATACTGCAAATCATCGTGTCGCTTTTGTACTTTTCCCGGAAGCGTGGTGAAAAACGCTGGGCATTAACCAAGCATCCGCTGGGCTTGATCTATATCCTGGCTAACCTGCCCGGATTCAGTCTACCTTTGATAGGCCACGGCATTGCATCGATCGGAAAAAAGTCAGGCGAAAAGAGGAATCTGCGCCGTACTGCAATGAGAAACGAAGAAATCGAAAAGCGACTCCTAGAGATTGCTCAAGAAGCCATTGCACGTGACGAGGAGCGTATAAGCCTTCGTTCTGAACTAGCTCGGATCAATGATCCGTATCGCAAACCTCCGCCAGAATCAATCGAAGCTGCTGCGGAAGAAGAAGTTAATGCAGCTGAAGAAGCTGAAGCTGATGAGAAATCGGCAGCTGTATCCAAACGTGCTGAAGCTCCGGTAGCCACGGCTTGCGACGTGGCTTGACAAAAAATGCAGTCTATCACATACTGGTGCTCGTCCGCTGCTGGGATAGCCAAGCGGTTAAGGCAACAGGCCAAACCCCTGTTATTCCGTGGTTCAATTCCACGTCCCAGCACAACTGAGTAATCAACGCCCATCTCGTCTTGTCCTCTTTTCATTCGCTCTCCTCCCCCGAGCCCCGATCACTACTGGTCGGGGCTCTTTTTTATATGCCTACGATATCGCGCATCTTTAACAAATTTACGAATTCTTTTGTAATATAGAAAAAATTAAAAGTAGGAGCGGATTGACAACCGAAATAAAATACGTCATGATAGCTGCGCTTTCGGGGGTCGTCTAATGGTAGGACTCCAGGTTTTGGTCCTGGCTATCGGGGTTCAAATCCCTGCCCCCGAACCAAAGAAAACACACTGCTATTGGCAGTGTGTTTTCTTATAATCACTAATGAATTACACAATTACATTTGCCCTCTTATCTGAGCTATTGCTATATTCCTTATTATTTGTTACTATCTCTACTCACAGTGACATAGCAAGATTGATGACGTCACTTTTTTGCTAGGCCACTGTAATATTGTTTAATTCTTAAGAATCTAAACTATGTTTCAAGACGAAGACACAATGACTCCAGTAGTCCCAACTGACGAGCCAGCCGAAGAAGCAGCTCCAGTTGTGGAAGAAGAGGCACCAGCCGAAGAAGCAGCTTCAGACGAAGCAGCTCCAGAGGCACCAGCCGCTGAGTAAAAAATAAACCCCCGCTTTAACAGAGGGGGTTTTGTTTTCTATAAGTATTGAGTATGCAGTATTCAGTATTTTTTTGAACATACTCGATACCGTATACTGTATACCGCATACTATTTCTTTAGATATTTCCCAACCGCTGCCCATGATGATGCAGCCACAAGCAGGACAAGCGCCCCGCCCTCTAATGCAATCAGTTGCCACAAATTTTTTACAAAGAACGTACGCAGTCCCGGATCAGCTCCGTCAAAAAACGAAATCAACCGCGGCTCTAAAAGATAAATCGCACCGACGATAACCCCTGCTGATATGATCATTGCGATCACGGCAATCAAAACTCCTTCCAATACTAACGGCATCCTCACAAAAGACCCGGAAGCGCCAACGAGTCTCATGACGCCAATTTCTTGTCGTTGAGTATAGATCGCCACACGAACCGCATTGTACACAATCAAAACTGAGAATAGAGCGAATACTCCGATCAAAATCAATCCGAACAAGCGCGCGGATTTTCCAATATCTCGAACTTGATTAATTGCCTCAGCATGATCATCGTAAGTTTTTGACTCAACTGCAAATTCAAATTGCGGATTTTTTAGCGCTTCAATAAGAAATGGATAATCTTTGGTTTTCTTGGCTTTTAGAATCATGGATGCGCCCAGCGGGTTCTGATCCAGCTCAGCTAAAGCTTCAAGAATCTTTGGGTCATCAGCATGCAATTCTTTAAAAGATTCCAGCGCTTGATCTCGCGTAAGCAAATTCGCACTCTTGACTTGTGGCAACGATGCCATAAAAAATTGCGCTTGCTGCAATACCGCTTCTGGTGTGTCAGGTATAAAGTAAACGGAAATATCTATCTTTTTTTCAAGAGCGGAAACCGCGCTCTCCATTAAAGCGTTAACGCCGACCAAAACGTTCACAGACAAAAGAGCCAGCACCAATACGAAAACCGTGGCCAGTCCGATCCAGGCGTTGCGGATAAAATTTTTCCAGGCGTAAGAAATGATTCGCCAAGGTGTAACTGCTAGACTCATAATTTAGTTGGTGGTTTGTAGGTTAATTCATTAGCCCATTGGCCCTTCTGCCCTTCAGCTTATAACAGATACTTCCCATGACTGTGATCAGCGACTACTTGCCCGTCAGCCAGTGTTACGACCCTTCTGCGCAAGCCGTTAACAACCTCGCGGTCATGCGTTACCAGTACAACCGTTGTTCCAAACTTATTAATTTTTTCCAGAAGATCGATGATCTCGCGTGTATTGAGAGTATCTAAATTTCCCGTGGGCTCATCTGCCAACAAAATTTTTGGACGGTGCACCAAGGAGCGCGCAATCACAACTCTTTGCTGCTCACCTCCGGAAAGTTGATGCGGAAAGCGCTTGTGCTTCTCCTCAAGACCAACAATTTTTAAAACTTGCGGTACCACATCTCGAATTCTTTTATTTGGCACGCCCGCAACTTCAAGTGCAAACGCAACATTTTCCCAAACCGTTTTTTTGGGAAGAAGTTTGAAATCCTGAAATACAACTCCAATCTGCCGACGAAGAGACGGTATCTCACGATTTTTAATTCTTGTAATATCCCAACCGCCGATTTCAATCTTTCCGCTCGTAGCTATTTCTTCGGCAATCAATAACTTGGCGAGAGTGGTTTTCCCTGTTCCGCTCTGACCAACGATAGATACAAACTCACCCGGCTCAATTAGCAAAGACACATCCTTCAAACCATAGGAATCGGCTGAATACTTTTTTGTTACGTTGTTAAGAGTGATCATAGTTTCGAATTTCGAATGTCGTATTTCGAATGTCGTGTTGTAGGTATTTTAACTCAAAACCCGCCTTTTGCGAAGGCGGGTCCTGATGGAGCCAGCTCCGGGATTCGAACCCGGGACCTCTGCTTTACGAAAGCATTGCTCTACCAACTGAGCTAAGCTGGCCTGGAGCGGGTAACGAGAATCGAACTCGTCTCTTATGCTTGGGAAGCACACATAATTGCCACTATACGATACCCGCATATTTATTACTAAAACCGTCGGCATTATACCGATTAGTGATCAATTAATCAATACCTAATAAGCTAAAAAGCTAATTTAAAACCTCAGATAACGAACTACATCATTGCGCTCTAGTCGCTCTATTAAATATGCTCCCAACGCGTTTGGATCTCCCTGACTTTCACCGGCCAGCGCAATAGACAGTTGCTGTTCCAAAATTGCCGGGCGCAGCACGTTCTGTCGAAAATCCTCTTCGCTCCATCCAAAACTTTCTAGCAGGTATAATCCTACATCCGGAGTTGTGGTTGAGGCTGCGGTTACAACATCTGCGAAAAAGCTTCGCAAATCTTCTTCTGAAACCTCAATCCCCTTTTCTTCAGCCAACTCATCCAAAGCCGCTTCGTTTAACAATTTTTCCAAAACATTTTTCTCCAAATCCACGTTCATTTCTTCGGCGAGCTGCTGTTCATTAGCTGCTTCGGATTCCAAAAAAATTGCCAGTGTGTCTCTTGTTTTCAAAAACTCACTATAGAGAATGGATTCGTCACCCAATTTTGCAGCAGGTACCGGTAGAATGTTTGAGATCGAACGGACAACCTGACTATCCGAGCGTTTCACAAACACGGCCCATGAGAAAGAAGCAGCTACTCCGACCAAAATTAATACAACTAACAAAACGCCAAGAATATAAAACCATTTTTTTGGGTTTTCCCTGGTTATAGTTTTTATTTCAATTTCTTGTTCTTGCATATTAGTCTATGAAATTATGAATTTTATACGAAATATACGAATCTATTTGTCATCCTGAGTGGAGCGCAGCGGAACCGAAGAATCTAACCTCGTGATGCTGTGCGGCCAGATTCTTCAGCTACCCCCGCTTTTGTCTATGGCGGGGTCCGTTCAGAATGACAAAAGTTAATGTTATGAGTTACGAGTTATGAGTTACGAGTTATGAGTTATATATTTAACTTCCATGAAAAAAATATTCCCACCATAATTCCGGATTTGATTTTGATGATTTAGTGGTCTCGCTGAAGTTTGATATTACCCCAAGCGGCTGACTTGTCCAAGTTGGTGTGGCGGAAAATCCCTGCAAAACGATCACGCGCTCCCCCTCTTTTTTGCGGCCTAGTCGGGCACGCGCTTCGTATTCTATGCGATCGTCTGAAATTAATTCCTGCGTTAGCGCCTCAAGTTGCATTTTTCGCCCCTCTAAAGTATCAGCCTCGGATTCAAGCGCGTGAATTTCTCTATCTACTGTCCAACCTCGATATGTTTCGCGAACAGTTGAAACCCCCAAAACGAATAAAAGCGCCAAATTAGCCAACAAAAAAACCGGCCAACGCACGAACGTTTTCCAAGATTTCTTTTTTCCCCTTTCTGCCCTGCCCCTCATGCGACACAAGAATAGCACAAAAACGTTTTATTGTGCGCTTATATTATTCTTTAGATTCAGTCATTGGAAGCTTTTTTTCCTCTTCTACACCAAGCTCTTTTTGTATTAAAAACGGCATTGAATCCTGCATCCCAACTTGTGATTGCGCGGCCTCGGAAATCGCCTGCTCAACTTGCGCTAATGCTTCTTTGGGAAGTTTGCCGAGCTTTTCCATTATATCTTTGATTTTCGGATCAACCTCTTTATCCGCTCCTCGTTCTGGAGATGTAACATCGATCTCATCCGGATTTTGTTCGTCCGCAGTCCGCAGTCTGACGTCAGTCATTTCGTGCTCAGGCTTAGTCCCTTCTGGCGCTCGCAAATCATTTATTAACATCATGATGCGCTCCGGATGAGCAACGCGTGTAACTTCTAAAATCAATGGTTCTTCACCGTGTTTTATCGTAATTGTTCCCATGTGAAAAACTCTTTCTTTAAATCCTTTTTTAACATATGAAATATCTCGCACCAGTGACAAAGGAATCTCTGTGACAAATCTGGAAAAAACTCCGCGCTGATCAACTTCCACTAAACGCAAACTCGTTACAATCAAAACATTGGAGTTCCACAACAAAAATATTCTTAGTGCCATCACAACGCCGACGATAACAGCAGCCAAAAAAACCAACATGCCGGGCACGCCCCATGAGAATAAAGGAAAAATAAAGAAAAACGGAACCACGATCAACAGAGTCGCCAAACCCAAACTCGGAAACAATGTTAGCGGATGATGACGCACTAATGATCTTGTTTCTTCAATGTCTTTAAGCTGAAGCACATCCTCTATGTGGAACATAGGTCTACGAAAATACGAATCTTAAACAAATAATACGAATTACGAATGGTTGATGAAAGTATTATAGACTGAAAGACCGCGAAAATACAGCTATTTGGAATTTAACGCATTCGTAGCCTTTATCGCCTCTCTGGCCACTTTTCGTTCGTCCCATGGGATTTTATTACCTCCTGCCACGCAAATGGCTTGTTCGCAACCTTTTCCAGTTAGCAAGACCAAATCACCGGGCTTCGCGAATTCCATGGCCCGGAATACGGCTTCGCGTCGATCTTCTATAATAAACAACGATTCGCCATCCTTTTTTCCGGCCTGACGAGCGCCTTCAGCCACCTGCTCCATGATCTCGCGAGGATTGTCGTCGTATGGATCTTCGTTTGTTACGATTACAATGTTCGCGCGCTCAGCAACCATGCGACCGAGCACCGGACGTCGCGCGACATCACGTCCGCCACCACACGATCCCAAAACATGAATCACTCGTGCTCTTGGCATATCAGCCAGTGTTTGATAAAGAATTTCGAGCGACTTTGGTTCTGGTGCGTAATCTACAATCACAGCCCACGACTGTCCTTCGTCTATCCGTTCAAAACGACCTGGCATTGATTTGATTGAGGCGATCTTGTTACTTACTTCATCCATATTTAGATCAAAAATTCGAGCGACTTGAATCGCAGCTTGAGCGTTCTCAATATTTACTCTACCGGGCAAATTTATTTCAAATGGAACACGGTTCAATATAAAACTTGTTTTGAGCGGCCCCAACTCAACATCTGAAACTTTTCCATAATCTACGATCTCATCAAATCCCGGCACTCTAAAATCCTTTGCGTGCGAGTCCGAGCTATTTAGAACTGCGACCTTTCGGATAATCTGCCCGTCAATTATTTTGCGTTTGCACGCTGCTGTGTGACGAAACAAATCAATCTTAGCTTGCTTATAATTTTCAAAGCTTCCGTGCGCCTCAATGTGTTCCGGTGTCAGATTAGTAAAAACAGCCACGTCATAATTTAAATCACGATGCCTGTGCTGAACAATTCCTTGCGAAGATGTTTCAACTACAGCGTAGTGACATCCTGCATTAACCATCTGACGCAACATTTTTTGTAATTGAAAACGCCCAAGCATTGTCATCTTGGTATCGTTCAACCACTCGCGCTCGCCAATCTTAAAAATTGCTGTAGTCGTACAACCGATTTTATATCCGGATGCTTCAAGCGCTTTAGCAATTAAATATGCAGTTGTAGTTTTTCCATTAGTTCCGGTTACACCAATCACAATCAACTCTTCGGACGGATGCCCATACCAAACAGCAGCAAGCCGCGACAATGCGCGGTGATACGGCAAAAACCAGGACTCCGGAACTAATGATTTAAGATAATGTAGCATTCAGCTGAATTTAGCACTTTTATTGAAATATGCAAGTAAAAAGCGCCAGTTTTATACCATTTTCAAAGCTTTTTGTCAACCCCAAAGCTAGTAAAATGAAATTCGACATTCGACATTCGACATTCGAAAATATGCTACCATGCTAATAAGTATGAGAAAAAGGATATCTGGCTTATTTGCAGGCTTAGCGTTCATTATCGCGATTTTGGCCATGTACAAGCTGCCAATTGAAATGAAGGAAATTCAGTGGTTTATCGTGCTTTTTGCGTTCTTGTATCACGGGCAACTTTTAGGGCAGGCGCTGTTTCCGAAATTTTCGTGGAAGATGGCTATGCCGCTCGGAATTGTTCTCTTTCTGGCTCTTCAGAGTATTGCACAAACAGCATGGTATTACTTGGGGACAGAATTAGGAGCGGCCAGCGACATGTGGTCTTTGCTATTTGCTGTGATTGTCTCGCAGATCATTTCTGTCATCCCCGGTTTGATCGGGGATCCATGTCCGAACGAATCACAAGAGCAAGCGCGCAGATCCGTTCTTCAGTTCTTAAGTTCCTCAGTTCTGTTGTTTGTAGCGCTGATCTCAACAATCTTTGTTATCCGCGGCGCAGCAAATGCAGCAACCATTGAATCTATTCGCGCTACCTGGCCGCTTCTTCCGGATGGAACATTGCTGGCAATCGCGCTCGTCTGGCTTACCTTACTTTTATCTGCCATTTTCTTGCGCTCCTCGATCTTTACAACAGCACATTCTGCGCTCGCGATTTTTAGCACCACATCCATCGCTCCGCTTGTTTACAAACTCGGCTTCGGTTTCGACGGTTTCCTACATGTTGCGAGCGAAAAAATCTTATTAGCAACAGGTACGCTCACGCCAAAACCTTTTTACTACATCGGGCAATACGTTTTTACAACCTGGTTTGCGCGGCTCACAGAACTTTCAGTGGCAGATATTGACCGCTGGCTTGTTCCGGTTGGAGCCGCGATCCTTCTGCCACTGTCAATACTGATGATATCCGAGCCTGTCATCTCGAGCGTAGCCGAGAGATCTCGTTCAGAAGAGATTTCTCCGCTCGCTTTACTCGGTCGAAATGACAGATGTTTAAAATTCCTAATCCTCGGACTTCTCCCACTTTCCGCTTTCATCGCAACTACACCGCAAAATTTTGCGTATGTACTCGGTCTTAGCGCGCTCATTCTGAGTCTGGGGATTCATAACAAAACAGTAAATCCAATAACGCCGCTAATCTTGCTCGGATGGGCAATCGCAACTCATCCGCTCGCAGGCCTTCCACTACTCTTCGTAGTTTTGGCTGTAATTTTATGGCCCCATAAAGGAGCTGCGCTCCCACGGGGCAAGCGCTTGTTAAGTGCTTTATGTGTGGCGCTTGCTGGAGCTGCAATCCCAATTGCTTTCTACGTTTTAGGATTACGCCAAGGCATTGCGATTGAATGGAATCTTAATGCTGTTTTTAGCTTTGAGCCGTGGTTGCATAAGCTTAAAGAATTCTTACCGTGGATTGGCAACCGTTTTGTTCTTTGGCCTACGTGGTCAAGCTTGATAGCAAAAGCACTTCCGCTCCTCCTTCTGATCTCATCCGTTGGTGGAGTTATTGTCGGACGCAGGACGCAGGACGCAGGACGCCGGTCAATCTATATCGCTTCTGCCCTTGTGCTCTGGATCTCTGCAACCATTTTAAAATCAACTGGCGAGTTTACCTTTCTTATCGATTATGAACGCGGCAATTATGCTGATCGATTAAATACATTGGCGCTGTTCTGTTTAATTCCTGCAGCAATTCCAGGCATAACCGCATTTTGGAAGCGCGCTCGAACATCACCAAAAATCATCCTCATAGGAGCATCAATCTTTTTTGTTGGAATTTCTACAGCTCTGGCGTATAACAGCCTCCCTCGTCACGACGCCATGATTACAGGCCGCGGTTGGAGCACCAGCAAATACGATTTCGAAGCCGTGCGCTTGATTGACAGAGACACAGCTAACTCAGAATACACTGTGTTAGCGAACCAAAGCGTGTCAGCCGCAGCAGTTGCTACACTGGGTTTCAAACGCTACGCAGACGATATCTTCTTCTATCCAATCCCAACCGGCGGCAAATTGTACGAAACATATTTAAAAATGACATATAACGAGCCTTCGCTTGATACGGTTAAAGACGCGGCTGAATTAGGGCGCACGGAGCTTGTCTATGTTGTGATCAACGATTATTGGTGGCGCGCGCAAGCAGTGTCAGAAGCTGTGCGCGAAATTTCGCATGATGATTGGGAGATCGGCGACGGAAAAATCCGCATTTATAAATTCGATTTCAGCGCTGATTCCAGCTCATCCACCACAGTTTCCAATTTGTGACGATTTAAAATTGTTTGGCGCGCCCGATTCATGTTCTCTGAGTACGAATTAGTGAGCGCGTGTTTTATTGCGTTTGCGAGCGCTTGTTCATCTCCGGCAGGGATTATCCATCCGGCTCCGTCTAATGTTTCCGGGATTCCACCCACGTTCGAAGCGATAACCTGGCAGCCGGCTGCCAGCGCCTCCAAAATAATTGTTGGCTGATTTTCATAAACAAGCGACGGAATGACAACGAGCGGCTTTTGGTCTAAAATCTCAAGTACGCGGTCGTGCGGCAGGGCGCCGTAATAGAGAATGTTTCGTCCGGCGTCCGGCGTCCGTGGTCCGGATTTTGTCTTGTTATCTCCTACGATGTGTAATCGCACATCATTCGGATTCAGTGATCTGAGCGCTCGGATCAGAACATCAATCCCCTTATCCGGATCAAGTCGCCCAACAAAAAGAATGTCCAAATTCGAGTTTTGGGTTCCAGGTTCCAGGTTTTGGATTCCGGATTCCAGATTTTGGGATATTGGATTTGGAATAACGAAGGTTCTGCTTATTCGAAAGAATCCGTACTGTTTATGAAAATTCAAAAGCCAGTTCGTGGGCGAAATAACTGTATCAGGATTTGCGAGCGCGAATTTCCGAAGAGTGGCCCATGTGAGTCGCCAAATATTACGTGCGAATTTATAAATTTCTCCGCTCACAATTTGACCGGACGGCTCAACAAGTTGCGCATCATGCAAAATATGAACCCACCTCAACTGCCCCCCATGTTCGCCACGAAGTGGCGAACATTCATTTTTCTTGACATTCTGCAATTTTCGATGTTCGCCACGAAGTGGCGAGCATGTTGTTTGTTGTCGTAAAATTTTTGATGGTGTATGGAACCCGCAGCCTGTGAGATTGTGCGTCAATAAAATTTGCGGCTGCCATTCCAAAATCTGCGACACAATATCTGATCGCGCTCCTAAATCTCTCAAATGAAAAAACAAACGCGAGATGGCCGAGAGTGCTTCCAAATTTGGAGATCGCACAAAAACCTTAATCTCATGCCCGCGTCGTTCAAGTTCGCGCACTTGCGTCTCAGCAATAACAGCTCCCCCACCTTTGGAGTTCGGAGCATAATCATTTGTTAGAACTGCTATTTTCATATTATTGGTCTACGAAAATACGAATCTTATACGAATATACGAAATCGTATCCCGGGGTCAGACCCGGTGCCAGGTACGGGGTCAGACCCCAATGGACTCAAAACCGCAATTCTCATATTATTAATTGATGTCATTCTGAACGAAGTGAAGAATCTTCCTATTGCTTACATGCTCTCGGCAGATATTTCAAGCGGAAGATCCCTCGTCGCTCCGACTTCCCTCGGGATGACATTTTGTTGGTATAACTCCGTTAATTTTTCCATGTGCTTGCTCCATGTGAATTTTTCTAACACACGCTTGCGCGCGCACTCACCCATGCTCTGACGCAGCTCCCTGTTCGAACAAAGTAATATAAGTGCCTGGGCTAGCGCTTGTTCATCTTTTGGCGGAACAAGAATTCCGGTTTCCTGATCTGCGACCACAGTACGTACTCCCGGCAGATTTGACGCGACAACCGGAACTGCGCACGCCTGCGCTTCCAAAGCAACAAGACCAAACGCCTCAGCTCCGGAAATCGAAGGCAAGACCAAAAGATCAGCACATTGATACGCTCGAATAAGTTCGATATGTTCAGCCTTACCGCGAAAATCACAGCGCTCACTAATCCCCAATAACGCTGCCTGCTTCTCATACAACGAACGCAACTCCCCGTCACCAATCAATATTAACTTAGAATTGGGAACTGATTTGAAAGCGCGGAGCAACACGTCAACGCCCTTAAACGCATGCGCCTTGTCCATGCCGCCAACAAACAGAATGACTGGTGGTTGGTAACTGGTAGCTGGTAGTCGAGATATTGGATGAAAAACCTGTTCATCCACGCCAAATGGAAGTTCAACAGCAAGATCGAAATATGGAGCGAAAGATGAATGACTCGCGTAATCTTTGGATGAAACCAATAAAATATCCGCAGCCTTTAAAACACGAGACTGAAAAAACTTGCGATGCAGCTTAAAAAACAATCCCTTTATTCCGGGTGCTGTCGCATCCATGTGCAAAGTTATGACCAGTTTTTTAATCACACCCTTTTCTTTAAGCCGCGCCACGCTTCTCTGCGTTCCATAAAACGGGTAATGCAGATGAACTGCATCCGCATCTCTTACAAAATGCTCAAGCGCGTGAATCGCTCCCGCATTGCCAAATCTGAAACCGGCGTGCGTTGTCAGCGAAACCGAATGTGCATCAACTCCCCTCTTCCTCAACAAATCAACCTCAAGATCAGCAACACGCCCAATGCCGCCTATATCAGGATACGAAACGCAGGATAGATGGATTATTTTCATAAATCAGGTAGTAGATTTACCATTTAATTACTTTTTTCAGAATCTGATAATTCAATTTCCATAACGGATTTGCGACCTTTTTAACAATATCATTTTCAAATTCTTGATACGCAATGTGCGGCGTGAAGATTTGTAACATCAAGATGTCAGGCACTTTTCTAATCCGATCTATGTGTTTTCTGCCGCGTGAAATATATGACCATGTAGCAGGCTTTAAAAACCAAACCATGGCGCGCAGCTTCTCTCTCCACCATCCGCCTTTTACAGCAAAAGCAAGAATGGCTATTTCCGTAGCTGCCAACAAAGGAGACAATAACAAAATCGTGGACAAACGATAATTTTTTAAAACAACGGCCGTACGATTGCGTTCCATCCAAAACCATTTGCTGATCGAGCGCGAAAATTCATAACGATGTCGAACCACGCTCTTTGGCGCCAAAACATTTCTATATCCGGCCAGCATAATTCTCCAACCCAAATCCAAATCCTCATGATACGCAAACAATGTCTCATCAAGCAGTCCGACTTCTTTCAGCACGCTGTTGCGATAAAGAATTCCTGCTCCGGATCCGTATGCGATTGCTCTAGTGTCCAAACCTATATCCACACGCTTGTCATGATATCCGGCGCAATAACCAAAGCCCAGATAATGGATGGCGTTTCCCGAAGAATTCACTTCGCTGGGAAACTGTTGGAGAACTAGGAGCGACTGAACTGAACCGATATTTTCATCTTGTTCCGCAACCGCCACGGCCTCACGCAACGCGTCAGATTCAAACTCTGCATCCGGATTAAGCAGATAAGAATATTTGTGTCCCTGTTCGATCGACTTCCGAATCGCAAGATTGTTACCGCCGCTAAAACCCGTATTGCGTCCGGGCTCATGAATATGGATGAGCGGCAACTGTCCCGGCTGATTGGAAAATCGCGCTTGCTGGCGTCTTACTTCATCTAAAGAACCATCACCAGGACAATTATCAACAAAATGCACGGCCATTCTGTCTTTTGGATAATCGAGGAGCGCCAAACCATTAAAAAGCGCGGCTGTATATGGAGCGCTGTGCCATAAGACGACTATTACATCGACAAAGGGGTGGGTTTCTTGATTATCCATGATTCTGTAGTTAATTTCTAATTATTAATTGTTAATCACTAAACGATTCTGTCATCCTCGCGAAGGCGGGGATCCAGTTCTAAATGCGCTGGATCCCGCAACTGTTAAATGTATGTGCGGGATGACAGAAGGGTTTCGTAATTTCGTATAAGATTCGTATTTTCGTAGACCTATTCATCATTACTATGCATTTTATCGCGCTCTTTGATCATAAAGTTGATAAGCTCGTTTGGGGAGTTGATTGGTTCAGAATCAGAAGTGGGGGTTCCATGTTTTGAGTTTTGGGTTTCGGATTCTACGATAGACTGCATTGCTTGTGCGCGAACAGCGTCTGTTAATTTGCGCTCCAGCTTCTCGTGCTGAATGAATAGTTTGAAGACAAGCAGAAATAGAATTGCAACTGCTGAATACACAACAAGGTCCACGCCGCGTCCGACTCCAACAATCTCGGCAATTTTGGTTGTCACATTTGGCAACAAAACCACGACTGCTGCCACAATCCAAACAATTGACCAAGCCATGGCCTCTGGCAATCGAATCACATTTTGTCGCGCCCTTCGCCAGGTAATTAACAAGGCAAGCGCCATTATCACAACGAGGATTTTTTGTATTAACATATTGGTCTACGAAAATACGAATCTTACACGAATGATACGAATTACGAATGAGTTACGAATAAAGTTTGGAAATTGAGAATTGGAAATTGGATTCGCTCTCTCGTTCTCTTGATCTATCTTGTAAACACTCCAAGAAAAAGTTGCCACGCGATTTTCGCTGCGTCCCATGGTTTTTGTCCTTTTCGGAGAGTGTCTGCCGAATAATGAACGCGCACCGGAACTTCGCACCACCGCAAACCGGATCGTGTTACCAGCCTCAAAATTTCCGAGCAATGTGCCATGCGATCCTGACGAAAATTTATCTTTTTAGCTGCGCTAGAGCTAAGAGCGCGAAAACCGGATTGCGGATCAGTGACTTTACGTGGCACGCCCACAGCCAAAGCGTTAAATGTTCGAGCGCCCGACAAAAGCATGCGCCGATTAAACGGCATGCCAGTGGCATCATGCCCCAAAAAACGCGACCCAAACACAACATCAGCTCTCTCCTCCAAAAGCGGCTGCAACATGTTGGGAATTGACATAGGATCATGTTGCCCATCTGCATCTATATGCAGAACGATGTCAGCCCCACATTTAAGCGCAGCCTCTGTACCGGTTTTCAAAGCTGCTCCCTGCCCTCTATTAACAGAATGGCACAAAATCACTGCCCCTGCTCTTTTTGCACGATCGCAGGTGTCGTCAGGAGATCCATCATCCACCACCAAGACGCTGTCAACATAAGGCAAAACCGCCCGAACCGTCTGCCCAATTCGAGGTCCCTCATGAAATGCGGGAATTACAGCAATTACCATACTTTAGCCAAAAATCGCGTAGGTATAAGTACCTTACGCGATATTCGGTTTTTTTTGTAGTGGGGTGGCTTTTATAATTAAAAAATCGCAATTTTGGCCGCGCCTCGTCAAAACACGATCATATATCTACTAGCATCCGCACAATTCAAGCGATCGCGTCAATTGTGCGGATAGATGTTGATTCCTTGGCCTATTTTAGCTATGAATCAAGAACGCATTTTTTTAATCAAACTGTGGATAACTAAGTCATGGCCTAGGGGGTCAGACACTTGAATAGCAAAACGATCGCGATCAACTTTTAAATCCCAGCAATCCCTTGTGGGCAACCGTGTAATCAATTGTCTTCTTAAGTCCGTCCGTCACTCCAACCAAAGGAATCCAACCGAGCTTATCTTTGGCTTTGGATAAATCCGGTAAACCAAGCGGTGTCATGAAAATAAGCGGCGGTTTAAATGTTATGCGCGATTTTGAACCGGTCATCTGCACGATACTCTGTGCAACATCCACGATCTTCATATCAAGATCACTTCCAAAGTTCACAGCCCCTATTCCTTTTGGCGCTTTCATAAGTTTCATAAGACCGTCCGCCAGATCACTCACGAAAACTAAAGATGTGGCGAATGTTTCATCTCCGTAAATAACCAGCTCCTTGTTATCCAGCGCATTGATAATAAAATCCGGAAGCATGTGTCCATCGAACAGTGCCATGCGCGGGCCATAGGTTCGGAAGATTCTCGCGATCCTCACATCCAAGCCGTGGACATCTTGATATGTGGTGCAACAGGCTTCGGCAAAACGCTTGCCCTCGTCATAACATGAACGCGGAGTAAGCGTATTAACCGCTCCATATTCTTCTTCTTTAAACGGATGGCCATCAGTCGGACGCTCCCCGTAGACGACTGACGTGGAAGCATGCACAACGCGCGCCTTATATTTCACTCCAACATCAAGCACGTTTTTCATACCAACCGAATTCGCATACAAAGTCTGCATTCGATATTGCTCAAACTTCTTCGGACTTGTCGGGCAAGCGAGATGATAGATCTCCTGGATGCCCTGAAACTTTAACTTAAAACGAGCTAATTCCGGGAACGTGTCCAAATCAAACGGTGTATTAATATCGTGGCGAATAAATTCAAAATCCGGGTTTTTTAGCAAAAGATCAATATTGGATTCTTGTGACGTTGTAAAATTATCCAGACATATCACGCGCGAATCCTGCAATAATTTTTCGCACAAATGAGAACCGATAAAGCCCGCGCCACCTGTGACAAGGATATTTTTCTTTTCAAAAGTTGGTTCTTGCATATTTTTTGGTCGTTAATCGTTTATCGTTTATCATTCAAGATTGAACGTTTTATTTAGTATACAATATTTATTCGTTGAACGTTCAGCGTTTAACATTAAACGTTTTACGAATTTTAGTGTTACGGGTTCCAGGTTACGGATTATGGGTTATTAAATTTTCTTCTACAGCTTTAGAGACACCGTTGTTTCGCAAAATGTGCTTCATGGGATTATTGTGAAAAGTATACAATCTATGTGCCAAAAAAGTAAAAGCTGCGATGATAAATGCGATGCCGATGAGCAGATAGAAGTCGTAGATATTCAACCATTCGTATCCAATGTAGAAGAAAACCGCATCCATTACATTTGCTATAATGATGACTATGACATATCGCTTGCCTGAACCCGGTGCCGGATTTTGTTGTTTAAAAGTCCAAAAACGATGGAATGTGTAGTTATAAATCATCGCTAAACTCAAAGCGATTATATTCTGCAATGTGCGCAATCCATCTACCCAAAGAAATCGCGACATCAATGCATAAAAGCCGATTTTTACTAAAAGCGAGCTGCTGCCAACAAAGCCAAATCGAAAAATTGTCCAAAATTCACGGCGGAATAGTGAAATCAGCTTATTTATCCGGCCTTGTACCGGCTTTTCTTTTATACACTCCATAGTCAACTATATGATTCTAACGCGTATTCCGCCCCTACACAAACTTTCGAAAGTATGTAAATATGCATTGGGTATGCGAAAGTAGATACGGTGGTAGATTCGGTAGTAGATACAGTAGTGAATTCAGTGGTAAATTAAGTAAGGAAACAATTGTATTAACTACCGTATTCACCATCGTATTCACATTCATAATCACATGTATAAACTAGGAATCAAGCTAAAAAGACTTTTATTGGTGATTGGCGATTTGGTCATCTTTCAGGCCGCTCTATTGCTGACACTTTGGTTGCGCTATGGAGCTATCGAAACTCACATATGGAATCTACACTTCCTGCCATTTGGAATTTTAAGTTTGCTGTGGATCGTGGGTTCGTACGTCACAGGTCTTTATGATCTGGATGTCCTTAAAAATGGAATAAAATTTTTCCGCCTTTATCTGGAAGGAATGATTGCCAACCTGGCCATTGCTCTGGCTTATTTTTATTTGATCCCCATTTTCAATATTGAGCCGCGGACGAATTTGTTTCTGTACTTCGCAATTGTCCTGCTCCTTGGATATGGCTGGCGGTTGGCATACAACAGATTTTTAACAAATACGCTTTTCAAAAATCGCGTTCTGTTTGTAGGCCCGGGTGCTGATGCGATTAAAATTCGAAATCTTTTTGAAAAAAACGGATTTGGCTTCATGTTGGCTGCGGTTTTTGAAACTACTCCGGGATCACGCTTTGATGATGAGCGCATTGCGTGGTACATGTCCACAGAATCGATTCAGTCAATTATAAATGAACAGCGCATTCATACGATTCTATTGGGTCATAAACCGGATGAAGTTCCCGGATTGCGCGACAGCTTGTACGAAACCCTGTTCACCTCCGTAAATTTACTTGACCGCGCCGCGCTCGAAGAAGCCATAACCGGTCGCATTCCGCTAGAGTATATTTCCCAAACATGGTTCCTCGAACACTTGCGCGAAAATGAAAAAACTTGGTACGAGGTGATCAAACGTCTTGGTGATTTTATTTTAGCCATTCCCATCGGACTTGTTACACTCGTCCTGTATCCTTTTATAGCTCTGCTTATTAAGTTGACGTCCCCTGGTTCGGTTCTTTATTCGCAAATCAGGGTTGGTAGGATGGGAAAGCTTTTTCGTATTTGGAAGTTTCGTTCAATGATTCAAGACGCAGAAACAGATGGACGACCTCAATTTGCAACAAAGGATGATGAACGAATCACAAAATTCGGAAAAATCTTACGAGCTTCGCGCATAGATGAGCTACCACAAATTTGGAATGTACTACGCGGCGAAATGTCACTAATAGGCCCGCGTCCGGAAAGACCGGAGTTCGCAGAAGAGCTGACAAGACAAATGCCTTATTACGCCTTGCGTCATTTGATTAGACCGGGATTAACCGGCTGGGCACAGGTAAAATTCCCATATGCTGGAACGTTCGAAGACAATCTAATCAAACTTCAATTTGACTTATATTATATAAAACACCGATCTTTCCTAATCGATGTCGCGATTCTTTTGAAAACTATTGGGATTATTTTGCGCAGACAAGGGACTTAACCGCTTAGCGGTAATTACTAATTTCTAAACATTTGTAATTTGTTATTTGTAATTTGTAATTTTCAGCCCTTAACTGATCACGTGCGGTTTTGTTGCTGTAAAGTTATAACCAGAAACTTGCTTTCCGGATGATTTTCGCAATCCATCCAATTTTCTGCCAATCATTCTGATAAAGTTCGAGTCAAATTTTCCAGGCAAAAGATGAGCTAGAGTTTCAATTGGTCCGCGAACAGGCGCGATCTTCAAGTTTGTAAACTTTTCACACAAACTCCGTATCCCATCTTCTGTATAACGAAAGTAGTCTCCGTAATATCCTGGCATAGCGTGATATGGAGACAGGAATGGAACGTAAACAAAAATCTTGCCTCCAGGTTTAAGTACACGAAACATTTCGCTCATTGCGTCCCATGGGCGTGGAACGTGTTCTAAAACTGCGAGACAAATGATTGAGTCGTAACTCTCATCTTCAAATGGCATGGACATTATATCTCCTACAAAATCCGGGTGATATGTGTCGACCTGATCCATTACGTGATATGTAACGTCCTTTATTAACGGCTTAATCCAAGCTCTCCCTAAATCTTCCTCATTTCCTCTTGAAGCATCAATTCGAAGACCGGCTCCAATATCCAGCACTTTAGAATTTGGAGATAAAACATCTTTTACGGCTTTCTCAAAAAACCGATCCCACTCCGGTTGTTTATTTTTAGGCATAAATTTTTCTTAATAAAGATATACTGTCTTCATGGACTTGATCCAGGACCCATATCAGACAAACATGGATTCCCCCGAATGCTTTCGGGGGAATGACATTACAAAGGTAGTGTTGGTTCAATTCCAATTGATCGAAGATATTCTGGTAGGCCTTGTTCAAACTGGATTTGTGGCTCCCAACCAAGTAATTCTTTTGTAAGAGAGATATCAGCCAAAGAATCTTTGGCTTCACCAACGCGACCTTCTACAGTATGAGTTGGTCCTCCGATCACTTTTGCAATGTGATTGATAGAGAATTTTTTGCCACAACCAATATTCACAACCTCACCTTTTCCAACTTTTGGAGATGTCATTGCCAACATATTTGCGCGTACTACATCGTAAACATGTGTAAAATCACGCGTCTGCTCCCCGTCTCCCTGAATGGTTAAAGGCTCTCCAGCTTTTTTCTGTCGCGCAAAAATTGAAATTACAGTTACATACGCTCCTTCATCTGCCATGCGCGGACCATAAACATTAAAATATCTGAGGCATACAGTTTCTAATCCATAGAATCGCGAAAACTGTTCTGCATTTAATTCGCCAATATATTTGTGCAAACCATATGGGTTAAGTGGATGCGCCGGCATGTCAGGAGTTTGTGGAAGTGTTGCCTGATTTCCATATGCAGACGAAGATGCGGAATAAACAAGACGTTTTACTTTTGCATCACGCGCAGCAACCAATACATTTAATGTTCCCATAACATTAGTCATTGCAGAATCAATTGGATTTTCAATTGAATATGGAATACGTGCGAGCGCGCCAAAATGAAAAACACCATCCACTCCTTCAAACACAGGTCGAATAGATTCAAGATCTGTAAAATCCAACTTATGAAACTCTGCGCCTTGCGGAATATTAGAGAGTTTGCCAGTCGACAAGTTATCGATTATGCGAACTTCATGCCCTTCTTTTAGCAATGCATCAGCAGCATTACTGCCAATAAAGCCTGCACCACCTGTAATTAAATATTTCATAAATGGTCTACGGAATTAAAAATTGACTAATATGTTACGTGCTATGTGTTACGTGCTTTCTTCGGACTTCCCTCTTCCCATTGTAAATCCAGTCCCTGATTTTTTGCTAGTTCATTATTATAGTTTTCCGCTGATCTTAAAATAGACAGATCAACGCCCAAGGATTCAGCAAGCTGGATAATGGAGCGCGTATCCTTTGGCAAACATTTACCACCATAGCCGCGATATCCCTGATAGAAGATGTCCAAATGTTGATCCCCTATCCATGGCTCGGATTTTGCACAATCTTTGACCAATTCATAATCCACGCATAACTTATGACACAAGTCATACATCTGATTGGCGTACGAAACTTTAAGTGCGTAATATGCGTTGCCGAAATACTTTACGAACTCAGCAACTTTGGCTGGAACAATCTTTTCAAATGGTGCGCGCGGCAGTAAGCCCATCACAGTTTCCGCATCGCGGCGGCTTTGGGTGGTAAATCCCACAATCTGACGTCTCGGATGCTGCATGTCCTGATCAGCTGTGGCTTGTGTGAGAAATTCCGGATTAAACAAAAAGCGGTGCTGAGGATAAATTTGTTGCATGACATCTGTGGTGCCGGGTAAAATCGTGGATTTTAAAACTATTGTCTTTCCTTCGACCGGAATACTTTCAATCGCATTTTTAATATAAGAGTCATCGAATCCTGAACCGTCCAAATAGTACGGTGTTGGAACCGCTACAAAAATGACATCAGCTTCTGCCAATACCGATTTATCACTCAATCCTTGCGGCGGATCATAAATCCCCGGCTCAATATTTTTTGTCCTGAAAAATCGGGCTAATGAAGCTCCAACAAATCCATGACCGATAATTGCAATTTTTTGCATATTTATAGAGAATTCTACTAAAAGTGAATCCTATAACAAAATGACGTTTTTGAAAAGCCTTATTTATCA